>DATDPG010000020.1 GCA_035292885.1 Bdellovibrionota bacterium
GCCGAGCCAGTCGTTCCAGTTCGTGCTTTTGTTCTTCCGAAAGGTGGATCTGTTGGGCCTTCGGTCCCCGTCGTTTCTTCATAAAACGATGAAACCACACCCCAATACAATTGCAAGCTATTTCTGACTCAGGACACTAGATCGAAACGAGCTGTCCGGCGTTCTCGGCCATGAATTGAGCCACGTGCGCCACCGGGACATTCTGATCGGAACCATCGCGGCTACATTCGCCGGTGCCATTTCCATGCTGGCGCGTATGGCTCAGTGGGCGTTGATGTTTGGAGGATTCGGAAGAAGCTCAGACAACGATCGCGAAAGCGGATCCAATCCATTGGTCATGCTGCTTTTGGTGATCGTGGCTCCGTTGGCGGCGATGCTGATTCAATTGGCGGTTTCGCGATCGAGAGAATATGCCGCGGATGAAGGCGGCGCCCGTCTCTGCGGAAATCCGCGTTACCTGTCTAGCGCGCTTCAAAAACTGGAGCGGGGCGTGGATTACATTCCGATGAACGCCCTGCCGGCAACAGCGCATATGTTCATCGTAAACCCCTTGCGCGGCGGCGGGATGGTGAATCTCTTCCGCACGCACCCATCGACCGAGGACCGCGTGGCCCGTCTCGACGCCATGGCCGCCGGCCGGGTCCGCTAACGGTTCTTTGCTTTTTTGGTTTGCGTCTCTCCGGTCATCGGGACGAACGCCACTGGGAACACCGAGCGTCTCTCGCTTCCGTCTTTAGTCTTTGTAATCACCAGGAGCTGTTGATGGGAAAATAGGCTTGCGGAAGGCCCCACGGGAATGACCAGCTTTCCACCGACTTTCAGTTGATCGATCAACGGTTGAGGAACTTCTTCCGGCGCGGCGGTCACCAAGATCGAATCGAACGGTGCGGCCTCCGGCCACCCTCGATATCCGTCTCCGGCTCGAACCTGAACTTTCTTATAGCCGGCGCTCTGTAGATTCTTCTCCGCTTGTTTGGACAGCTCCGGAAGGATTTCAATCGTGTAAACTTCCGCGCCCATCTCCGCGAGAACGGCGGCTTGGTAACCGGAGCCGCTGCCCACCTCCAAGACTTTGGATCCCTTTTTCACGTCCCCCAGTTCCGTCATTTTGGCCACGATATAAGGCTGGGAAATCGTCTGGCCTTGGCCGATCGGAAGCGGATGGTCCCCATACGCTTGCTCCCTCTCGGATTCCGGTACGAAAAGATGGCGGGGAACAATTCGCATGGCCCGAAGGATGTCCGAGTTGCCGACGTCCCGCCCCGCGATTTGAATCTCGACCATCTGGTCCCGCATTCGCTTAAATGCCTCCTCGTTCGTCGAGAACGACATCACCGTACCCACTACGAGGAAACCGATCAATCCAGAAAACATGCCCGGAGAATGGCATAAGAGTCTCTTGGTTTCCACAGGGCCCGCCTTCGGGTAAACTCCGCCGCCGCATGCAGCCGGCCGCGGAAAGAATGGACGAAAACACTCTCGCGAACGCCTCGCTGAACACTCAAGCCTTGCTGGCACCGCTTCGCCAGGTACGGTCCCTGCGGGCGCTGGAGCGCCATCCCCATTTTCGGGCGAATCGAACGGCAATTGAGTACATTCTTTCAACTCCTCAGATCTATTCTCCGCGCACGGCCCCGCAGCCCGCTGATCACTCGTTTATTCGATGCGTGGCTTGGAATATCGAGCGCGGGATCGCCCTGGATGGAATTACGACTCTTCTTCGAACCGATCGGGAGCTCGCCGATCATGATGTCTTGCTTCTTACCGAAGTCGATCATGGTATGGCGCGCTCCGGAAATCGAAACATCGCCGAGGATCTGGCCTACGCGCTTGACCGATACGTCGTGTTCGGGCCGGCCTTCTTAAACCTCGACAAAGGAAACGGAGCTGAAACGAAGGCCGACGGAGAAAATGGAGAAGCTCTTCAGGGCCATGCCATCGTAAGCCGATACCCCATTGAGCAGGTTGAATTGGTTCCCCTCCCGAACCCGAAGGACCATACCGCTGGGAAAGAGAGGCGCATCGGCCACGAGCAAGCGCTGATCGCCACGATTTCAACTCCGAACGGAGTTCTGCATTGCGCTTCGGTTCATCTTTCCGCCCATAGTTCGCGGCGCCACCGCGTAAAGCAAATGAAACGCGTACTTCAGGCGATGGATCGTCGTTCGGGTCCCGCCCTCATCGGAGGAGACTGGAACACCACGACATACAATGCTCATCGGGCCTATCGCGCAATCCTCGGCTTCTGGCGGCGCGTCGCGATGGGAGTGCGACACGTGATGGCCCATCACTACCCCTACCCCGAGCGGTATTTCGAACGCCCTCTTTTCCGAACGATTCGGCGGCACGCGTTCACCTTGGAAGAATTCAATATTTCGGGCGGCTGCACGGCCCATTATGATTTCAGCCAAGACGATATCCGCCATAGCCTCGGAGATTGGGTGCCGCAATGGTGTTTTCGATACATCGAATGGGCGCTTCGCCCCCACGAAGGAAGAATCTCCTTTAAGCTCGATTGGTTCGCGGGAAGAAATTTACGGGCCGAGCGAGCGAACATCGTGTCGGGACTCCCCCGCAATACCGACCGGCTGTCGGATCATGATCCGATCGTCGTCGATGTTAGGCTGGCCTGATTTAGGCCGCCGCTTTTGAAGCCGTTGAAAAGGCTTTC
>DATDPG010000021.1 GCA_035292885.1 Bdellovibrionota bacterium
CTTCCCAAGCCGCCCAAAGCGTACCGGAACATGGACTTCATCGACAGCCCGGAAGCCCGGCCGGTGCGAATCCTGGCGGAATTCTTGGAACCTCAAGTCCGTTTTAGGAAGTATCACGTGACCGACACGATCGTTTTCTTCGGTTCGGCTCGCGTGGTGCCGTCGGATAAGGCGAAGGGGGATTTGGAGCGCGCAAAGGGAGAGTCGGGGGAGAGCCGGGTTCACGGGGAACGCTTTAAACATGCCGAGCGCATGGTTCAGATGGCCCGTTACTACGACGAGGCCGTCGAGCTGGCCCGCATGATGACGATTTGGTCGAAGGGACTCGGCAAAGGGCAGCGGCGTTTCATTATCTGTTCCGGCGGAGGCCCGGGAATCATGGAGGCGGCCAATCGCGGCGCCATCGAGGGAAAAGGGCTGTCGATCGGGTTTAATATTTCGATTCCGTTCGAGCAGATGCCGAATCCCTATATTTCCCCGGAACTCAACTTCGAGTTTCACTACTTTTTCATCCGCAAATATTGGTTCGCTTATATGGCCAAGGCGCTGGTCATTTTCCCGGGAGGGTTCGGGACCCTGGACGAATTGGCCGAAGTGCTTACGCTGATTCAGACCGGAAAGATTCGAAAGAAGATCCCGATCGTGATCTACGGCTCCGAGTATTGGAACAAGGTCATCAACTTCCATAAAATGGTGGAGTGGGGAACCCTGAGCCCGGAGGATTTGGACCTGTTCCGCATATGCGACACCCCCCAACAAGCTTTCGATTACTTGACCCAGGAATTGAAAAGACTTTACGTCAACAAAGGAGAGCAAGAATGACACGGCGGTTAGCATCGATCTTGCTGGCGGTGACTTTGTGGACCGGCGTTTCGTATGCAGAGGAGGGGGGGACGAACGCGGAATATTTGTGGACGAAGGAAACCACCGTCGAAACCTTTTTCGAAGCTCAAATGGGCTTCGGGCTGCTGGATGATCCGGGCTTTACCGGGGGACGGGGGACGCCGATCACGGACTTTTTCGGCGCCGCATATGCCTTTCTGCCGAATTTCGGCATGTCGATCGGGCTTCCTTTGGCCGGATCGCTCTCGTCCGGGGCCGACGATTATGGAATCGGCAATATCGTTTTGGGAGGCAAGGTTGTCATTCCGATGGAACGGCTCCGCTTTGCGTTGGGAATGGACATCGCGCTACCCACCGCGCAATCGAGCGCAGCCATTGGAATTTTTACCCGGCCTTACTCCTACTTCGTGGACGATCAATTCGCAATTTCTCCGTATGCCGCGGTGAGTTTTACTCGAGACCGGCTGACGCTGTCGGTGGACGCGGGGACCGATTTCCAGATTTATTCGACGGCGCCTGCGGGGGCGGGTGATTTCGAAGACGTGATCTTTTACGACGCCGCCGTGGCGATGGCTGTGTACGAGAATATTTGGACCACTGTGGAATTCGGGGGCTATTCGCGGGTGACGTACGACAACTTTCGCAACCAGTTTTTCGCCGGCCCCGGGATTCGATATCAGGACCACGAGCTTTCGCTCGGCTCCCACATCGCCGCTCCATTTCGATCCCCGGATAAGGACACGATCGACTTCCAGGTCATTTTTGATTTTCGCTTGCTATTCTAAGTTAACGCCGCCCCGCGTGACGACCCCAGAGGCTTCTGTTATATAGCGCGCCCATATGGCGAACTTTGAGTACCTCGAACTCCGCCCCGATTACCATCAGGCGATGGTCGCCTGGAGGGAGAAAAACTTCCCGGAATTTGCGTTATTGGAGAAGAACTGGTCGAAGCATTTCGGAAACCAGGTTCAGTTTCGTCTGGCCGCCAAAGTGGCGAAGCTCAAGAACGATGATATTGAGTTAGGCGAACTGCGGGGCCGGCCCAAATATGTAAATGCGGGAGAAATGGTCGGCAACATGTTCTATTCCGCCCGCGATATCATTCGCGCGCAATGTTCGACCGAGTTGGGGTCGATTCAACAGCACCGGTTGACGCTGGATGCGGCCATCTCGGACGAAGCCAAGTACGCCGTCCTGAGAATCATGGCGGAGGAACTTCGCCACGCGTACCAAATGTTTTGGGTGTTGGACCACGACGCCTCGTGGAACAAGCGCGGGCACAGCAATTCCGCGAAGGAAACGATGGAGGAGCTGCTGTTGATGGAGACCGGGAGCCACGTCCTCGATGCCTTTAACATTGAATTCAAAACGTTCTTGGACAACTCCGTATTCGCCACGATCATCGATTTGGTCGGAAAATATCAGCTCGAAATGCAGCGGATTTTCAGCTATGCGCCGATGGCGCAGAGCATGGTACCGATGCTGGTGGAAGAGAACTTCCACATGGCCTCGGGCCGAAACGTCGTTAAAGAATTCGCGTTAAAGGCGGCGGCGGGGACGGGGGAGCATTCCCTCGAAGATCTCCAGAAAACGCTTAATCAGTGGTTCGCCCGGGGTTTGGAAATGTTTGGAAGCGAAATCGGCGGCTATACGGCGGTTCATTTTGGATTCAAAGACAAGCCGAATGCGCAGGCCCAAGCGGAATACATCGACGAAGTGAAAGGGATCTTCGAAGACATTAACGTCGCTGTCGTGTGCCTGAAGCTCGATTCCACCGATCGCGAGGAGGCGCGCCGAATCGTCCGTGAAGTGGCGGCCCATGGTAATGCTCTTCAAGGCATTCGCCCCGAGGACATTTTGCACGTACCGAGCCCAAAATTTTTCCGCCGCCGCGGTTTGGAGGAATACACGTTCAGACCGTACGACGTTTTAGGAGAGCTTCTGACGGAGCGTGGGGCACCGATCAAAGCGGATCAATATCTAGAATATCTTCGAAAGGTTCTTCCGGCCACGTACCAAAAGACAAGAGACTTTAAGAATTTCGAAGCCGGGTATCGCGAGCGAGAAACGAGCGGCGGCCGACTTCAAGGGTTTTTTGTCTGAGCGTTCGCTCGCGATCTCAATTTCCAGAGAGTGTAACTTGGGATACGCCTTCCGCGGAACCCAGGTTGCACCTGCCGAAGAACGGCTGGATCCAAATTAAGATAAGTTCCTGAAATTATTAATATAGCGTTCTTATCAAGCAAGGCACGATACTTGCTCCACTACGCCCAGAGAGTGTTGTTATGAGAAGTGAAAACTTGATCGAAAGACAATTGAAAACTCTTCCCGCCCGGGTTTGGGCGTCATTACTCGGAATCGCCATTTTGATTTCGTACTCGGCGCATTTCAGCCTGATCGACAAGAAACCAATAGACTCGAACGCGAGGAGCATCGTCCGGGCCGAGCTGGCCAAAGCGGCGAACGCAGGAATCGATACTCCCGGTGTGAATTCGCTGGCGTCGCTTCGATTCCAGAGCGAAACCGCGGATCCGTCTTTGAATGCAGCGTACAACGTCGACCCGCATGTACGGTCCATTCTCCAATTGATTTTGCATCCGCGCGAAACACTCGCGACCAGCCGCAAATAATTACGATTTTGGGAGTATGATCCGGGGATTCGTATCGTCGTCCGGATAGGGTTCCGTGTGAATGATGACATCGCGAATGCCGTCGATGTGCGATTTGATTCGCATTTCCGCATTGTGGACGATGGCGTGGGCGGCGGCCGTGGTGGTCTCGGGCTCGATCTGAACGTGTAAATCCACGAAGATATTTCCGTGTCGTCCGCGAGTTCGGACTCGATGGCAGCTCAAAATCCCGGGGACATCCAAGACCAGCCGTTCGATCTCCCGCGGATCGACGAACGCTGCGTCCGAAAGATCGAGAACATTGTCGCTGACGACCTTGTAGGCGATATATGCAAAATAAATGGCGATTCCCAACGAAACCACAGGGTCGACCCATGCCCAGTCGAATCTGACGGCGATCAGCGTGACGACGACGGAGAGAGAAACCCAAAAATCACTGGCCGTGTGATACGCGTCCGCCGTCAATATGCTACTGCGGTATTCTCTTCCTTTTTTCCGTTCGTATTTCGACAGGCCCAAATTGACGGCCATGGTTACGAGCATGATCCCGAGGCCGGACGGGTGAAACTCGGGGTGCTCCAAATCGGTGAGTCGATGAATTGCGTTCTTCAGAATCTCCCAGCTGGTTAGGGCAATGAAACCGCCGATTCCCAACGCCGCGAGCGTCTCGTATTTGTGATGTCCGTAGTGATGGTCGTTGTCCGAAGGACGGACGGCGAAATGGACGGAAACGAGGCCCATGATGCTGGAGCCGGCATCCGTCAGCGAATGGGCCCCATCGGCGATCATCGACAACGTTCCGGTCATCAAGCCGTACGTGGCTTTAGCGGCGGAAACGACGATGTTCATAAAGAGAGCGATCCAGAGGATTCGCTTTACCTCTCGACCGTGATCGATCATACCGATGGGGCGGAAGGAGACGGCAGAGTCGAACGGGACGCAACCGCATCTTTTTCAGCGGAAGTTTCGTCATCTACGGCGGCCAAACGAGCGAAAGCCTCCTTCAATTTCCACTGTTGTTGGGAGTCCAGTTGATTCACGTTCGATTCAATTCTTGCCCAAGTCGCCGGGTCGGTTTTTCGCTTCCACATGGCCGTGAATCGACCCCAGTCGTTCATTCGCGCGCACAAAATAAGCTGGTTCGCGTTTACGCGCGTGTACCGCGTCTCCGGCGAGTTATCGAGGTGAAGGCCCAGTTCACCGTTTTGGTATGCGATCAGCTCCATGCGACGCCCAATTTGTCAGAACAAAACCTTCGCCGCAACAAAGACTTGATCGTCGTTCGAAACGAGGCCGAAGAGGGAATCGGCGTCCCCGCCCCAGACGTTTCCTCCCAGAGCCAGCTCCCAGGTGGCGGTTGGGCGGTAGATCAACCGAGGTCGGATCAGGTAGGCCGCCTGATTGAGAACGGTCGTTCCCTTCAGTTCAATCGTCCAAGTACGGGCGTCGAAATTAAGAACGGCGGCGGGCGAAAGCATGTACTGGCTCCGATCGCGGAGAAAAAAGTCGGGCGATGAATCCCCTAGAACGCGGTCCTGAGAAAATTCCAACGTGAATAGCTGCCTGAGCTCCCAATCGTAGTCGACGCCGGCGGACCAAATGAGGGATGAGTCGCGCAGTCGGTTGAGCTGGGAGTCATAGTAGGTGGCTTCGTGCTGGTACAAGGCCTCCCCCTTTAGAGTGAATCCATTGTCGAGAACGGCGCGAACCGTTGCGCCGACCAAATGATCCCGAGGAAACGTGGAAATCACGCTTGAGCTCGAAGGCGATGCCGTGGAGGCTGGAATGAGGCCGGAAAGCCCGCCCGGGAAATCGGTGGAAGGGAGAGTCTCGCGCTTGTTCAAATATAGGACGCCGACATCGATCTTGTTGCAACTCCAGCCGATCCGGAGACCGCCTTCTCCTGTCAGAGGATTATCGTCGGGATATTGAAGATTGAGAGCGTTATTCTGCACGTCTTCCTCCGATCCGTCGTCGATTTGGGCGCCGGCGTCGACAAAAGGGATTCCGAACAGTCCGGCAAGAGAAGGGCGATAGATCGCGGCGTCCCATCCAAACAAAAAGAAACGCGAGGAGCGAAAAAACGGTTGGTAGATTCCTTCGAACGTGACCGAACCGCTGTTTACGATCGATCGAAATAGGAGCACCGGAAGATAGGTGTCTTCGACTTCGGGGTCGATCAGCAGCCGGAGGTCCCGGGGATTGATGGCGTCCGTGGGACTCACGTATTCCATCACTCCCCATCGAACGACACGTTGCCCCGCTTCGATCGAGAAAGTGTGAGATGCCCAACGAACGTAAGCTTCGTAGAGATCGGCGTCGTACGATTGCTTGGTGTCGTTCGGATCCGCCAGCTGGTGACGGAGCAGGAACGATATCGTACCGCTCCACTCCTCTGCCGAGGCACGCCCCTCGGCAAACAACCGAAGCTCTTGCTGGTAGAGATGTTCAACATCGTCGTCCTTTTCCGTGTCGGCGGCGAATATGCCTCGGGCGTTGCCTCGGACGGAAGCGTCCATGGAATAAGCGCTAGGTAGGAAAGCGAAGAGAGTGAAAACGAGGATCGGTTTCACTGACCGAGCGCGGACGTTTGGAAAAGGTTTTCGTCCAACGGAACGTCGTATTCCACTCGGCTGGCTTCGTAGAGCGTTTTTCGATTCGATGTGGTGTTTTTCATTTCCATCCGGATCTGCGTCCAGATTCCTTGAATCTGCTCCGCTTTTTCGGATTGCAGCGTCTTTATCTTCCGTCCGTCGCGGGCGTAAAGATCCATGAGATGGAGGAGGAAAGTTTCTTTGTCGATCCAGGCAACGGTTTTTCCATACTGCGATCGCACCCCTTTTTTCGTTGTCGAAATAATTTTGTAACACAGGCGGTCGTTGATCGTCTCCTCGCGTTCGAGGTCATGGTCAGCGTCGTCGAGTTTCCGCCGTTCCATGTCCTCATAACTGAAGTCGGTGTCGGCGAACTCCTGACTCTTTAAACTTCCGCGGATTCTGCGGACCCTTCGGAGCGCGGGCGTGTAAAGATGTTGATCCGTTCCGCCGTTGGGGCGATCCAAAATCAGTAGGGCCATGCCCTTCACGTCGGGCGGCGCGAGAAATTCGATCCGGACGCGATCGAGCCCCGACAGCACTTTTCGGCGGTACGACATTTCCCGCGTTCGGACCTCCTTTTCGTTTTCAACGACCTGAATCGTAATTTCGCTTCGAACGGAGCGGTTGCCGTCCAGGTGCAACGATTTGTAGAGGATATCCTTGGCCGAAAGGTCGGCCGGCGAAGCAGGCCAAGGGAAGAGAAGCATTGCAGAAAGGAAGAAAAGTCGTCCCGGATTCCTATTCATATTCAATCGCTCTTACGAGGTTCAATCGGGCCGCTTGGCGGGCGGGATAATAAGCCGCGAACATCGAAAGCACGAGTCCAATCGACGCTACAACGGAAATGCGGAGCCAAGGGATCGAGAGGGTTAGGTACCAGCCGGTCGATTGCGGGAGAATCACCGAAAAGATGACTTCCGTCAGGCCCACACCGAGCAGAAAGCCGAGGAACATGCCTCCCAAAGTCAGGTACGCTCCTTCGGCGATCACCATGCGGCCGATCTGCCGGCGCGTCGCACCGATCGCCCGCAAAACTCCGAGTTCCCGAGTTCGTTCGAGGATCGACGCCAGAAGCGTATTGACGATTCCGAGCAAAGAAACCAAGACGGCGATGATTTCCAGTACACGGATCACTTTGTACGTTTCGTCAATGATCCGAAAGATCTCCGTTTTCATTTCTTGGTTCGTCAGTGCAAAGAGCGTCAGTTCGGCGGAATATTTGTTCAGGATGCGCTGACGGACCGATTCAATCTTGGATTTATCCCGGACATACACATCGAAGGAATCCACCAACCGGTCGTCGAAGTGGGCGATGAATTGGTTGCGGCTGATCGCCACGAGGCCCCGGTCGGAGGTATAATCCTCAATCGCGCCGATGATTTCAAAAGATACGATTCCCCGAGGCGTTTGTATCGGGACGGTATCGCCCAGTTTCTTGTGGAAGCGGCGCAAAAAATTGTCGGCCACGACAGCGACGAGGTCCTTGTTCATTCGGGCCAAAGCCTCCGCCTTGGTTCCCAGAATGAAATCCCGCTGGACGTGCGTCAAATAGACTTCGGGGATGTTCGCAATGAGCGGCACATCGGTATCCCCGACTCGCACGTCGATCGTTCGTACACGGTCAACGGCTTCGACCTCCGGCCATTGCAAAAGGTCGTCGGCGAGAGTTTCTCGGATCGGCGTGTTCTGGCGATAGGCCAACTTCGTCCCGGACGTCACGAAAATATCGGCTGGAATCGACTGCGCCACCCAGCGCTGAACGGTGTGCTTCAGGCTGCCAATATAATTGGCGATCTCTACCACCATTCCGAATCCGATCATGATGGCGGCGATCGTGACGGCGGATCTGGAAACTTGCCGCTGGATCTGGTCGAACGCGAGGCGCTCTGCCGGGCCTGAAAGTCGATGGACCACAGGGCGCAAGAGTCTCCCAACGGAAACCAAGAGCGTTGGAGCCAAGAATGCAAAGGCGAAGATCATCGCCAGCTGGGCTCCGTAACCCCAGTAGAGGCTCTGTCTGTCGGGCGCGATCCAGCGAAGAACGAGCGCGAGAGCGGCCAGTCCGTACGAGATTCGTGCGTTGATCGTGAAAAACGTCGGCCGGAAGTGACGTGCCCGGCTTTCCACTCGAATTCCTTCCACCGGTGTGACGGAAGCAGCGCGGCGAGCGGGTCCCAGCGCTGCGATCACCGCCGAAGCGACGCCCGCGAGGAAGCCAAGACCCAAAATCGCCGGCGTCACGTACACCTCGTCGGGATTTACTTTAAGAAAATGCATCGAGACGGCGCCACTCACGGTGGCGAGAAGCCCGCGCGCCAACCACAAACCGACCCCCACACCGATCGCGGAACCGAGGATCCCCAACGTCAGCGATTCGCCGATGAAGAGAAAAATCATGTCCCGCCGCCGGGCGCCGAGAGCGCGGGCGATTCCGATCTCCTTTTGGCGTTGAGCCACGGCGATCTGCATCGTGTTGTATATGAGAAAGAGGCCGACCAATAACGCGACAAAACCTCCCACGCTCAAGCCGACCTGAAAAGAAGTGAGGAGTTTCGTCGCGTTCTCTCCTCGCGCGCGGGGTAGGTCGACGGTAAAGTCGTTCCCCAGCGCCTGTCGAATTTCCGTTTTGACCGATTGAATATTCGGTTTTTCCTCGACGATCAGATCGAAGCGGTCAAATTTGCCATCGCGTCCCCAAAAAGCTTGCGAGGCGTAAATATCCATGACGGCCAAGCTCCCGCCGAATGCCTTGGCCGGGCCTTCTTCCCGTAACAGGCCGCGCACCCGAAGGGATCTCCGGGCGTCGGCCGCAAGGACTGAAAGTGTGTCTCCTTCCTTCACGTAGTATCGCTTGGAGAGCCGCTCCGAAATGAGAATGGCGTCCGGATCGTTCAGAAAGGCGAGGGGATCGTCGACGCGGGCTCCCTCCTTCGAGAAGGTGTAGTCACGAAACTTCTCATCCCCCGTGAAATCGATTCCCATCAAGAGAATCGTCTCGTTTCCCAATTGCGGGATCCGAAGAGTCTGCTGGAGAATGGGCGTTACGTATTGAACATGGGGGAGCTTTTCCAAACGTTCCCATAATTCTTCCGGGACTCCGGCGGCACCGGCGGTGACTTCCAAATTGGCTCTGCCGGAAATGGAGTCGACCATTTTTCGAAAGCTCTCCAGAATAGAATAGTTCACGGCTTGTATCGCGATGACGACCGCCACGCCGAGCGCCACGCCGCTGACGGTCAACAACGTTCGAGGGAAATGTTTTCGGGCGTGCCGGAAACTGAGATATCGGATTAGAACCGGGCTCATAAATGGATTCGTCGCGAGACCGAGCGAAAAGCCCGTGATCGAGGCCGCAGAGTCAAAATGCCCGGAAGCGTACTTAATAGGTACGTTGAGGACATTTTGACCCGAGAACAAAGAGCACGGGCTTTGCAGCCGGTCGCTGCAGAATACATATATGAGTCCGGTTCTAGGCCCATGCGGTCGCCGTGGAGTTGGATCGATCCGTAAAGATATTTCCGTCGCGGAGTTCCAGGAATCGCCGGCCGAATAGAGCGGCTTCGCGGTCGTGCGTGACCATGACGATCGTCTTTTTTTGCTCTCGATTGAGCGTCTGAAGGAGCGTGAGAATTTCTTTGCCCTTTTGCGAGTCCAGGTTCCCGGTCGGTTCGTCGGCCAATAAGATCGGCGGATCGTGGATGAGAGCGCGCGCGATAGCCACGCGTTGCATTTCTCCGCCGGAGAGTTGATCCGGAGTATGCGCGGTCCGTCTTTCCAGGCCCATCCGGGCAAGCAGCTCATGTCCACGCAAACGCGCCTTTTGGGTGGATGTCCCGTCCAACAGGGCGGGGAAGATCACGTTTTCTAATGCCGTGAGCGTTGGAAGAAGATGAAAAAACTGAAAGACAAAGCCGATTTTGTGCCGGCGCAAAAGGGTTCGCTGGTCGTCGTTGAGTGCGGAGAGGGACGCGCCCGCAATCTCGATTTCGCCCGAAGTCGCCTCGTCGAGCGTGCCCATCAGGTGGAGAAGCGTCGATTTTCCGGAGCCGGACGGCCCAGCGACGACGACGAATTCGCCCTCACGGACATGCAGGGAAACATTTTGCAGTGCGCGAACAGGTTCTGCGCCTCCTTCGTAGACCTTCGAGACGTTATTGAAACGAATCATGGCGAAAGCTCCGTCGAAAATCGGTTAAAGAGATTCACCGATCTGATGGATTTTAAGAATGTTTGTGGCTCCCGACGTCAGCCGCGTGCCGGCCACGACGACGACGCGATCGTTGAGGCGCAGCCCGGTGTGCCGGAGCAAAATGCGATCTCCACGGTGGATCATGTCATCGACCGATTTCCCTTGCGGACTGATGAACGGCTGGACGCCCCAAATAAGGCTTAATAGGCGATACGTGCGGGGCTGTGGAGTCAACGCCAAGATCCGCAATCTTGGACGGAGTTTGGATAGACGAATCGCCGTCGATCCCGTGTGTGTATACGTGACGATCGCCCGATGGCGGGTGGGATTACAGGCTCGTACGGCCGCCTGTAGGACCGTTTCCGCATCGGAACGGGCATCGCGGGCCTCCGGCGCCATCCATTGAAAATCGGGGCGCGATTCCGCCTCTTCGATAATTCGGGCCATCGTTTTGACGGTTTCGACCGGATACCGGCCGGTCGCGGTTTCTCCGGAGAGCATGACGGCATCCGTGCCGTCCCAGATTGCGTTGGCGACATCGGAGGCTTCGGCCCGCGTCGGGCGAGGCGTGTTGATCATTGATTCCAGCATCTGAGTTGCCGTGATGACCGGTGCGGACATTTGCGCGGCTAAATGAATTAATTGCTTCTGCGCCACCGGCACCTCGGCGGTGGGAACTTCAACTCCCAAATCCCCACGCGCGATCATCATTCCGTCGGCGCGCCGCAGAATCGCGTCGATGTTGTCGAGCGCTTCGCGATTTTCGATTTTGGCGATCACGGAAATCTGGTCGGCTCGTTTGGCGCCTTGACGGTGCATCCAGCGCCGAGCCATTTCGATGTCGGAGGGGCGCCGCACAAAGGAGAGGCCGAGAAAATCGACGCGCATCCTCACGGCGAACGCAATCAACTCTTTGTCCCGGGGGCTTAATGCCGGCGTTCGAAGCCTCCGACCCGGAAGGTTGATCCCTTTGTGTTCCTTGAGTTCGCCTCCTACGATCACTTGGCAAGCCACGTCGCGGTCGCGCACACGCAAAACTTTTAACTCGAGTAGACCATCGGCCAAAAGAACGCGGTCGCCTTTGCTGACCAGTCGGGGGAATCCCGGGAATTTGACCGCCACCATGCCGACCGTTCCTTGGATCGGACGGGTCGTCAATGTGCAGGCGGTTCCACGGCGCAAATAGACCGGTCCTCCGCCCACCAATTCCCCGGTTCTCATTTTGGGGCCGGGCAAATCCGCCAGAACGCCGATCGACTTTCCAAGTTTTTGTGAAAGGGCTCGAACGGTTTGAATGGAGCGCGTATGTTCGTTCAACGTCCCGTGGGAAAAATTGAGCCGAACCACGTCCGCGCCCGCTTTTATCAGGCGCTCGATCATTTTCGGCGAGGATGTGGCCGGACCGAGCGTAGCGACGATTTTCGTGCGTCTTGAGTTCATACCCGGGCCCATTAAGCTACCGGTTTGGCTGGGGAGAGGCAAAGATGAGGAGAGATGTCGCGCGAGCGGCTGAGCGGCTTTGGCAATCGGCGATCGGTGCCGGAGCCATGCAACGCCTTTTTATCGGTGTTGGAGATTCCGTCGCTCGAGATGAACTCTGCAAGTGCCTGAACGAATTGGGAGCCGATGTCATTGCGGGAGAACTTTCCGCGATGCAGTTGTTTCCCGGTCCTTATCTTCGGCATCAAGGAGCGCATTTCAACACTAAACTGTTCTTGCTGAATGGTTTGGATTCACTGTTTGAATCTCTCGGCGATGAACTTTTCCGCCGCCTTCAGTTCCAACAAGGGACGTTTCGGCGGGCGGCCACGTGGACGCTTCTTTGGATCGAGCGTTTCGACGTGGCGGCGCAGTTTCGGCGGATCGCGCCGGAGTTGTGGCGAAGTGCGGATCGTTCGGTCTTATTTTCTTCGCCGGATGCTTTGAGTGACATGAAGTTTGAGCCTGGAACGGCTCGGTCGAACGTTACGAGTCCTCTGGGGGAGGTTCCTATCCCTGCCGCAATCGCTGCGATGCCGCTTTCGGCCGTGATGAATGAGGAGAAGGATAATTCGATTCGTGTGTGGGGAGACTTTTTGCGACTGTCTCCGAACGATTTCTTTCTTACGTATATGGAACTTGTTCACGAGCGCCGTGGTATTCCGGTGGAGTTACGTGCAGCCGTGGAAAATCTCGCACAACAACTTGAAATGAAGATCCAGATGAGCGGACCCACAACGGTGAAACTCGGTTTGGCCGAACCGCCAAGAGGTTTTCGTGACCTGCAGAATCTTTTTCGTGAAATGAAGAACCGTGGCGAATGGGTGGGGTTCGGGGAGGTCGCGCTGAGACTGGCCGACCAGACTCTCGGGGCGGACGGCGCTACGGAGGCTATTCGTTGTCTCGACGATTTGTTGGAAGGGGAGAGGGGGTGGCTACAGCTTTCGGCAAATTTGTTAGCCGATCGTCCCCTTCGTATGAGAGCGATGCTTTATCGAGCAGCCGGTGAAACCACACGAGCGGCTTCGGACATCGACCGATGCGAAGAAAATGCGATTCGGTCGGGTCTCGACGCGTTCTTGGCCAAAGCGTTTGAGGCACGGGCGCAACATGTCGGAGAACTGGGTGACGAGGCGCAGGCAAGAAAATGGCGCAATAGAGCTCAAACCCTGAGTCGACAATAGTTGTTTCTAATTCGTTCCCGAAGCCGCTTGCGTTCCATGCATTTTGCGACGCATGTACAGGGCGATGATGGCGTCGGTGAGTCTGGGTGAAATTCTCTGAAGCGTGAGCATGATTTTGCCGTTCATCGTCAGCGTAACCTCACGTTTGTTCCGTTCCACAGCGCGGAAAATCGCTCGCCCGACTTTCTCCGGCGACATCCCCATCTGATTGGGGACCGGCGGGCCGGAACCCTCCACGCGGACGGCGTTGGTTTGGAAATCGGTCGTCGTCAAACCTGGGCAGACGTGAGAAACGCCGATGCCGTGCGATCGGACTTCCAGGCGTAGACTTTCATCGAATGCCCGCATCGCAAACTTGGTCATGCAGTACGCCGACATAAACGGGATCGACCGCCCTGAAATGATCGTCGAGACGTTAACGATATGACCCCGATTCTGTTTTTTCATCTGCGGGAGGACGGCCTGCGTACACCAGATCGTGCCGTAAAGGTTCGTCCGAAAGATCTGATCCAGCTTTTCGGTCGAGAGGTCTTCGACCGGCGAGTAATAGCCGAAACCGGCGTTATTGATCAAAATATCGATCCGGCTAAAACGTGCGAGTGTCCTTTTCGCGAGTTCCTGGCAGCTTTTCTCGACCGCCACGTCGCAAGCGACGACCATAGGCTCTCCACCCGCTTCCCGGACACGATCCGCCACCTCTTTCATCTTCGCCTCGTCTCGAGACGCGACGACGACTTTGGCCCCTCGTTTTGCGAACTCGATGGCAGCGGCTCGGCCGATGCCGCGCGAGGCTCCCGTAATGATGACGACGCTGTTTCGATCGATCCGCATAGCCGGCAATGTAGCAGAAAGTGGTCGCGTCGCTGAAACTTACCGCTTGATCTATGGGCTCACGAGGTTAGCATCGCCGATTTCAACCTTTTGACAGCCGGTTTGGGCGCGGTTAGAGATAGCCTCGGACAGGAGAAGCATGGTTAATAATTTCAAGGACTTGGACGGAAAATGGGCGTTGATCTTGGGGGCCTCGAGCGGATTCGGCGGAGCGACTTCGCTCGCCCTCGCGCGAGCGGGGATGCACATTTGCGGTGTGCATCTCGACCGAAAGGCGACGATGGAAAATGTGGACCGCGTGGTCAACGGAATCCAGGAAGCCGGTCGGGAAGCGCTTTTTTTCAACGTCAACGCGTCGGACGAAGCCAAGCGGAAAGAAGTTTTGGACGCCCTGGCGCCGAAGCTCGGAAAGAACGGGCAGGTATCGGTGCTTCTTCACTCGCTCGCGTTCGGTACGCTGAAACCGTTCATCGGACCCGAAGGCGAAATGATCAACAAGACTCAAATGGAGATGACGCTCGATGTGATGGCGCACTCGTTGGTTTACTGGGTGCAGGATTTGCTGATGCGAAATCTTATGGGGAAGGGGAGCCGGATTTACGCGATGACGAGCGCCGGGGGAGAGCGGGTGTGGCCGACGTACGGAGCCGTTTCCGCCGCAAAGGCGGCTCTCGAGTCGCACATTCGGCAGCTCGCGCTTGAATTGGCTCCGAAAGGGATCACCGCCAACGCCGTTCGGGCGGGCGTCACCGATACGCCGGCACTCCGAAAGATTCCGGGAAATGAAAAGATGATTGAAATCGCAACCGCCAAGAACCCGGGAAAACGTTTGACCACGCCCGAGGATGTGGCTCAAGCGATCGTCGCCTTTTCTTTGCCGCTCACGGATTGGCTGAATGGGAATGTTCTCGGCGTCGACGGCGGCGAAAATATCGTGGACTAAACGATGTTGAACTCCGGCCAAGGATCGCGCGTGAGTAAACGCGTACCTATGACGGCCTCGGGCAAGATCAAGCTTGTCGAAGAATTAACCCGTCTGAAGGCCGTGGAACGGCCGAAGGTTGTTAAAGAAATCGAAGAGGCGCGCGGCCACGGGGACCTGAGCGAAAATGCGGAATATCACGCCGCCAAAGAGAAGCAGGGTCATATTGAAACCAGAATTCGGATGCTCGAAGACGTGGTCGGCCGTGCGGAAGTGGTGGATCTCTCTAAAATCGACGGATCGAAAGTGGTTTTCGGCGTGACGGTCCGACTCTATGACACGGACGCGGAAAAAGAATTGCGTTACAAAATCGTGGGGGAATTGGAAGCGGATATTTCAAAGGGGCTGATCTCGATTTCGTCACCCATTGCAAAAGCCTTGATCGGAAAAGAAGCGGGAGACGAGGTCACGGTTCAGACGCCGGGCGGCTCCCGGGAATTGGAAATCATCGAAATTTGTTTGGAGTAGGTCCTGGCGTCCCGAGTACGACTCTAATCAAGCGGAAGCGCGGCTCACTCTTCCTTCGGGATAAACGCGCGTCAGGACCTCTCGCAGGACATTCAGGCCGCTCTGCGTGAAATCGGTAAACATGATTCCGATGCCGGCCCGATTATCCGCGGAACGTCCGGTCTGATGGCGGATGACCTGGCCCCGGAGTTTCAGATGGGAACCGGTGGCGTCGCCGAGGGAGAACTCCAAATCGACCATTGTACCGATCGGTAGCAACGTACCGGTCAACACGAATACGCCGCCCGGGCTCCAGTCGCCGATTTTTTCGAGAAGAGGTGGGGAATTGCCCCGCTGGTAAACTTTCACGGGGATATCGATGAGAATGCGCCGGTAGAGGCGCTCGTTTCGAATTTTCTTCCACTCCAAGCGGAGCCGGTCTACCCACCACATACCCAAGATCAGTATGCCCAAGTTGATGGTGCGACGTCCAGTGAGAACGGTTTTTAGAAGTTTCGTTCCGGCCGTGGAATGGGTAAAGTACGGCGCAAATTCAAGCGGAGAGGTTTTCGGTGTCGGGAATTCGTTGTGCAAAATGTGGAGCGGAGTGTGCCGAAGGGGCTCGTTTCTGTACGGAATGTGGCAGCCGCATGTCGTCCTCCGGTATCGATCCTCGTGTTACGGCCATAAACAATCTGCTTCTTTTGGGAATTGCGCTGCTCCTTCTGGCCTTGGTGATGCAGGGGGTCTGATGGGGACGCTTTCCTTTCTAGCGCGCCGGTTTGTCGCGGGGGAGACTCTGGAAGAGGGTATCGACGCCGTACGAACTCTGAATGTCGGCGGCGTGATGGCCACATTGGATGTTCTGGGGGAGAATGTTTCAAACGAGCGCGAAGTTGAGGCGGCGGCGGCATCCTACATTGAGCTCCTACGGGCCATCGGCCGGGCAAAGATTCAATCGAACGTTTCTCTGAAGTTGACCCAAATGGGCCTCGACATCGGGGAAGACTATTGCCTTGGCGTTATGCGCAGAATTGTCGCGGAGGCGATGCAGCACAACAATTTCGTTCGGATCGATATGGAAGGGTCGGCTTACACGGAGCGCACCCTGCACCTATTTCAAGAGCTGTATTCGAAGTTTCCGAATGGCGTAGGCATCGTTCTCCAGTCCTATTTGCACCGAAGCGAGGAAGACGCCCGAAAAATGGCCTTGCTCCGCGCGCCGGTTCGTGTTTGCAAAGGAGCCTATAAAGAACCGACGTCGATCGCCTATCAGGACATGGACGACATTCGGCGAAGTTACCGATCGATGGTCGAGGTTCTCTTAAAAGGGGGTTCCCACGTGGGGATCGCGACGCATGATGAACGATTGTTACGATGGGTCGTTGAATGGACGGGTAAGGAAAATGTTCCTCGCTCCCAGTTTGAGTTTCAAATGCTCTACGGCTTGCGGCGCAAAAGAGCTCGAGAGTTGGCCTCCCAAGGTTATGCGGTTCGCTCGTACGTCCCTTTTGGGACGCACTGGCTTCCTTATTTCGTTCGCCGACTTCGCGAGCGAAAGGAAAATATTTTCTTTGTTCTAAAGAGCTTGGTCACGGATTAAGCCGTTTCTACATTTCCGCCTCCGCCGGTTTATCGAATCGCGGAATCTGAGTGGCCACCAGGCCGCAAGATATGATGAGAACGGCGCCTGCCAAAGAGACGGCATCCGGCCGTTCCCCGAAAAAGAGGACCCCGAAGATGAATGCCAAGAACGGGATGCCGTAAAAAAATAAACTGATTACGCTGGCTCTCTCCAACTTGTAAGCCCGTGTCATCGTCAGTTGCGCCAAAGTCCCAAAGAACCCGCCGCCGAGAAGCAAAATCGCCGTGCGGTAGTTGAAAGGACGCCAACCGATCCAGGCCAAGGGAAGCGACGCGAGGGTGGCGATGAGATGAAAATAAAAGACGATCGTGATCCCCCGGTCCCTCTCGCTCAGTTTTCGGACCGACAGATAGGCAAGGCTTCCCAGGAAGCCGGCTCCGATCGCCGCCAGGTGGGGCAAGAGATCGCGATGGGCCTGGGGTCTGACGATGAGTGCGATTCCGGTGATGAAAAAAGGGAGCAACCAAAAAATCTTTCGGGACACTCGCTCGCCCACGATCGGAAAGGCCAGAAAGGCCACAAAGATCGGCGAAGTGGCCTGTAGAACGGCGGCGTTTCCATATGGAATTCTCACCAGGCTGAAGAAATAGAGCGCGAGCGAGAAAAAACCGATGATCCCGCGAGTCACCAGTAATGGAGACCGCGATCCCAACAGCGGTGCTTTCCAACGCCGAGCCAGCAAGACAAGAATGGGCAAACCCACGACGCTTCGAAAGAACAGGATTTGGCCGGTGGATGCCGCGCCCGAGGCGGCCTTTGCGCACGCGCCCATGCACGCGAACAGGAATACAGCCACGAGCATCCAGGAAATGCCACGATTCATGCTTTAGTGTCCCGAGCCCGACATATCTTGATAGACGGCCGCCGCTGAATCCCGGCTGGCTGCGTTGTTCCTCGTCGGCGTGCAGCCTTGCAAGTACGCCTTCGTCGTCACGCCTTGCCATCCGGGCGCAGCGGCGTCCTTTGTTATCAAGCTATCTCGGGTTCGGGACACTGGGAGAGGCGTTAACCGCCAGAGCCTTTAAGCGACGTGGCCAAGTAGGGCTTCTCCGTATCGATCGGAAGGAAGTAACCGCTGTTTGCAGGGTCCGGCTGATAGGGGACGACGATCACGCCTTGGACAATTTTCCGGCGGCCGCCGGCGTCGGTTGAAATCGCGTTGACCAACAACATTCCTGCGCGACCTGTGCCGGAGACGAAATCGCTCCTTCGTACGAGAACCACTTGGGTGTTGGGAAGCGCCGACCCCATGAAGTTACAGATGACGTTCTTGCTGCTAAGGATCGCATCGAGATCGCTCGATGGATCGAATGAACTCGGGCATGGAGGATCCCAGGTCGAGCTCGAGCCGCAGCAAGCGGGGTAACCCCCCGAATTGCACGTACAGGCGGGTTTACCGCCTGTGTCGCAGGTGGAACCGGGATCCTCCGGTATGCACATGCTTCGAACCAGAAAATTGATGTCCTTCTCCTGACCCGGGGAATACAGGCTCTTCAATGAATCGGTAAGTCCCGGATCGACGATCTCCTGCACACGTTGAATGGTCTTCTGAATTCCGGTCTCCGCGCCGTACTGGGTGGCCACCGACGCTCGGTAGAGGCCGGCCTTTAGGATCCCTTGGCGAGAGGAAGAAAGCCCCCAGATCCCAACCAAGGCAGCCACGACGATAATAATCATCAGGATCACCAGCGCCGTACCGTTCTCAGACGAATGCGCGTGCGAATGTTGTCGTCGGACAAGGCTCAATTGGGTTCCCACGGTACGTCCGATATTCCGGCTCGATGGTTCGCCGAACGCGCCATCACAAAGAGCCAGTCCGACAGCCGATTCACAAAAACCAGAATAGCCGGATTCGCTTTTCCTTCGCGCACTAACGGGGCGATCCGCCGCTCCGCACGCCGGCAAATCGTGCGGCTCAAATGAAGAAGTCCGGACGCGCGGCTTCCGCGCGGCAAGATGAACTGACGGAGCGGTTTAAGTTTCGCTTCGGCGGTGTCAATTTCCTGTTCCAATCGTTGCGTGGGTTCATCCGAGAATCGGACGATTTTTCCAGAAAGGGAATTGCCCCCCGAGTCGTAGGGCGCGGCCAAATCGGTCCCGACGCCAAAAAGCTCGTTCTGAATTCGCGTGAGGGCTTTTCGAAGGGAGGCGTCGATATCTTCGCTGCTCAATAAACCGAGACTCGCGTTCAGTTCATCGATCGTTCCATACGCTTCGAGGAGCCCATGGTCCTTGGGAACCCGAGTGTCTCCTAGGAGCCCTGTATCTCCGCGATCTCCGGCTTTCGTGTAGATTTTCACAAAAAAATTATCATATCATGCCAAGCCCCGGCCCCAAGTTTTGCGGCCTTCGCCCGCCGGGGTCGATTTGAATGGGTGGAGGAATCCTGATAATTTGAAAGCGTCTATGGCGTACATCATCTGCCAGCCCTGCGTGGGCGTGAAAGACAAGGCGTGCGTGGAAGTCTGCCCGGTCGATTGCATCAAAGGGAAAGAAGAGGACAAACAGCTCTACATCAACCCGGATGAATGTATCGACTGCGGCGCATGCGAGCCGGTTTGTCCCGTCACCGCGATCTTTATCGAAGAAGAAGTCCCCGATAAGTGGAAAGACGACATCGCGAAGAACAAGAATTATTTTAAGTCCCCGGGATAGTTTCTTCGAGAGAACACCGTTCCTTCGCTATTTGAATAAGTAGAACCGGTCTCATAAATGTTTTCTGCTGCGACCGGCTGCAAAGCCCGTGCTCTTTGTTCTCGGGTCAAAACGTCCTCAACGTACCTATTCAAGTACGCTTCCGGGCATTTTGACCCTGCGGCCTTGATCACGGGCTTTTCGCCCGGTCTCGCGACGAATCCATTTATGAGACCGGTTCTAATTATTGAAGCTGGGTTTCGAGGTTATCTAGGGCTTCTTGCGCGACCGTATATTCAGGGTTGGCGACCAATGCTTTCTTCAGCTCGTCCCCTGCTTTGTGAAGCATTCCCTTCTTGGTGTAAATGCGGCTGAGATTGAAGTGTGGAAAACAGGGGCTTTCGTATCGTCGCGCTTGTGTGGCGCGCTCCAAATAGGGAATCGCCTCGTCGTCCCTTCCCATTTCAATGAGGTACGCGCCGATGTCGTTCCACGGGTTTCCAAATTCAGGATCGATCGCAATGGCCCGCTTGCACTCCGCGATCGCTTCCTCGTATCGTCCCAAAAAACTGTAAGCCCAGCCTAAAAACGTGTGCGCTTCTGCAGTGGGGTCGAGTTCGATCGAACGTTTGTACATGGCGACCGCTTCATCCAGCTGTCCCTGCATCTGGTATTCGTACGCCTTGGCAAAGAGCGTACGGGCATCGACCTTTCGAGCTTCGCTCACGGATGGTGAGCTGTGTATCAACGCATGGGAAAGGTGTAAAGGGCGAGAAGCTCGCTCGCCACGTGGCGCATGACATGGTATAAGCTCCGCGTGGCCGGACATGACGCAGAGCTCGCAGCGGCGCTGGGTAAAGTCGCAAGCGGTATCTTTGTTGTGACGACTAAAATAGGGCCGGAGGAGTCCGTCCTGCTGGCGTCATGGGTTCAACAGGCGTCTTTCCAGCCGCCGACGTTGACGGTGGCCGTTCACAAGAATCGTTCAATCGGATCCTTCCTCGGCCGAAAGGCGCATTTTGCCGTTCACGTCCTCTCGAAGGACAATCGCGATCTTTATCAACGCTTCGTAAAGGGCGTTCCAGTGGGGGAAAAGCCCTTTAAGGGCCTGAACGTGAAGGAGGGCGCGTCGGGCATTCCGATTTTGATCGACGCCCTGGCGGTGCTCGAATGCAGGGTTCGAGATCATGTGGAATGTGGCGATCATCGACTGATCATCGCCGATATTGAGTCGGGCCGTATCCTGAACGACGGAGAAGCTTGGGTGCATATTCGGAAGAACGGATTTGGATATTAAGATGCCCGGGCGAGGTTCGAATTTGCCGGCCCTGGTGATTCACGGGGGAGCGGGCAGGAAGCTAGCTTTGGTCCTTCGCGAAGAAAGGGTGCGAGAATCACTCCATCGAATCGTTACGGAAACGTTCCATCGTCTTCGGACCCAGAGCGCCCTCGATTGTGTGGTCTGGGCCGTGACGCAACTTGAGGACGATCCGCAGTTCAACGCCGGGACCGGAGGCGCGTTACAGCGTGATGGCGTAGCGCGTCTGACGGCCGGGATCAGCGACGGGGAGAGCCGCAAGTGTTCGGGCGTGATCAATGTGGAAAAAGTGAAAAATCCGATCCTGGTGGCTCGCGCGCTTCTGAAAGAGCAAGATCGAGTCCTATGCGCCGAAGGAGCGCGGAAATATGCCCGCACGCGGAAATTCGGCGCGTACAATCCGGCGACGGAGAAGACATTGAAAGAGTGGAGATCAAGTGTCGAAGGACGGCACTTCACTTCCGAGGAACGATTCGGAACCGTGGGGGCTGTAGCCGTCGACCGCCGGGGCCATGTTGCCGCGGCCACTTCGACCGGTGGAAAGGGAATGGAGGTCGTGGGCCGTGTCAGCGATTCCGCCACCGTGGCGGGAAACTATGCCTCGAGAAAAGCGGCGGTTTCGACCACGGGCGTCGGCGAGGAGATCGTCGAGGCGGCGCTCGCCGCGCGTATCGTGACCCGTGTGGACGACGGCCGCACGCTTACCGCAGCGTTTCAAAAGACATTTCGCGAGCTCCGAGCCATGAAGGGACGAGGCGCCGCTATCGGCGTGGACTGGCATGGACACGTCGCCGTGGATGCGACGACCCAATGTGTTTTGCACGCAATTCACACTCCGAAGAGGATTGAGATTTATCCGTAGGGACCGGAGAAATGTCGTCGCCTGAAAACATCGAGGTACTGGTAGTCGATTCGGATGCGACGCTCGCTCAAGCGATGCATACGATTTTGACGACGGAAGGTTTCCGGGTGGCCGTGGCCCGTGACGGCGAAGAGGGGCTTAAGAAGTTTCAGGAGCTTTCTCCGCGGGTCGTAGTATTGGAGGGGCTCATTCCCAAATTGAACGGCGTGGACCTCGCCAAAGCCATTCGATCCACACCCGCCGGCGTAAACGTCGGTATCCTGATGGTGTCCGCTGTTTACAGCGGGGTGAAATTTCGTCCTCAGCTTCGAGAAGCGGGCATCGGTGATGTGTTGGCGAAGCCGTTTAGGCCGGAAGTCTTGGCGGAACGGGTCCGAGCACTCGACGCAAAATCGGCGCTACAGCCGGCAAAAACCGTCCAAGAACTTAGATCCCGGCCTTTCGATCACAAGGGTTCGATTCAAGATGTCCCGTTCATCCGAATTGTATTTGTTCTTCACACGTCGCACGATACCGGCACCCTCCGTCTGGAACAGGGCTCAACGAAAAAACTGGTCACGTTTGAAAATGGCGAACCGAAACTCGTCGTTTCGAATCTCGAGCGCGAGTGCCTGGGGCAACTCTTGGTCAAAAAGGGGCGTTTGACGACAGAAGAGTGCCAGCGATCCATCGAGATGATGTCCAAGATGAAGAAGCGTCAGGGTGAAACGCTGATTCAGATGGGTTTGTTGGAGCCGTTTGAACTGGAGGAGACCCTTAAGCAACAGGCCCGTGAAAAATTCTGTGAGATTTTTGCTTGGCGAGAGGGGACGTACTTGTATGTACCGGGGCGTGTCTTTCGAAAGGAATTAACGCCGGTCGATCTTTCCGTGCCTCAGCTCTGTCTACGGGGAGTCAAGGAGCATTACAGTCTCGCCGGCCTCCAACAGGAATTGGCGGGCTGTCTCGACCGAGCCGCTAAGATTCCAAAAGGGACCCCTTATCAAACCGATGAATTTAAATTGGCGACCTGGGATACCAAGATTGTCCAACAACTTCGCCACGGAAAGACGGTAAAACAAATTCTCCAGGCGCGGCTGGCTCGGGATCTGGACGTTTACCATTTGGTCTACACGTTTTTCATGCTCGGAATGATCGAGTTTGAAGGGGGGGCGACGAAGGTTGAGCACCCCCCCGCAGCCGAACCTCGTCCGTCCACGCCGTTTGAACTGCTGGGCATCTCCGCGGAAGCATCCGATGAGGAAGTCCGCAGGGCCTTTGAGGCCAAAGTCAACGAGGTTGGAGACGACCCCGCTCGGTCGGCCCGGACGCGCGAGTTGCGCGAGGCCTATGCTGCGATTGCAACGGCGCAAGGGCGTCGTGACTATTTCATACGGTTGTACGAAAAAGGAGAAAAACTTCCCCCTGAAGGACGAGACAGTTTTGCTCCCCGCGAATTGATCGACATCGGGAAGAAGTATCTGGAGAAGAAGGATTTTAAGCGCGCTCGCCAAGTGTTCACCGACGCCGTGAATTTTTTCCCCGACGAGGGACTTCCGTGCACGTATTTGGGGTATAGCGTGCTCCGCGCAGCGGCAGCCGGTGAAACCGTGGACAACACGGAAAAGGAGAGGGCCAAGAAAGCGATGATCCGAGGCACGCAGCTATCTCCCAACGATGCGGAAACGCACTACCTCGTGGGGCGAATCTTCGCGCTGGAAAAGAACTACGAAAAAGCGCTGGCGGCATTCCGAAAAACGCTCGCCGTGAAGCCGAATTTCTTGGAAGCGGCGTCCGAGCTGCGTCTGATCGAACGCCGAATGGAAAAGGAAAAAGAAACGAGCTTTATTAAATGGAAACGCTAGTTCCCCAGAGGATTTTATGAAGCTGGGGCTGCAGCCGCACCGCTAGTCCGCAACTTCGCACCCACTCCGCCAGTGTAACGAGGGGAAGTACCTCCGATACGGCGGAAAAAAGAACGGGGCAACGACGGGTGAGCTCATATCGTTGCACGACCTCCACGGACCAATCGAAGTCCTCCCGATTTCCGATCACGAATTTCACCTCATCTTTGGATCGAAGGTGCTCGATGTTTTCCCAGCGGTTGTGCCGGGCCATTCGACTCGATGGGCATTTTATATCGACGATACGAATCACGCGGGGATCGCATCGAGATATGTCATGCGCCCCGGACGTTTCCAGCAAAACGGTCTTCCCCTCGTCTGCGAGCTGTTTGAGTAGGACGTGGACGTTCTTCTGAAGCAGCGGTTCTCCTCCCGTAATCTCGACCAGCGGCGTCCCGCATTTATTTACTGTCCGGAGGATTTCCTCCAGCGACATGCTTTTCCCTTGGTAGAACGCGTACTCCGTATCGCAGTACGTGCATCGAAGATCGCATCCGGTGAGGCGGACGAAGACGCAGGGAAGCCCTGCCCACGTGGATTCCCCCTGAATCGACGAATAGATCTCGTTAATGGTCAGCTCGGTAGGCATGCGGAGTTTTGCTCGATATCCTGAAATGGCCGTACTTGACAATAGGAGGTATGCTAATTTGGTGCCGAGTTTCTTTGCCTCCCTTTCCGAGCAGTGGGAAGTGGGGGACGTTATCTTCTTGGTCTCTCTGGCGATTTCGGTTCTGACCATCCTCTACGCGATATCGCTCGTACATCGGAAGATCCGTTTGATTGAAGGCGAAATCCAAGCGATGCGAAAGGACCAAACGGTCATCAGCGAGGAGCTTGAACTGATCGCTTCCGCCAAGGGTGGCCGGCGTACGTAAAAAGCGGTTTCGACCGATCATCGCCGGATTGATTCTGGCCGCCGGCGAATCCAAGCGGTTCGGTCGCCCTAAAGCCCTTGCGCAATTCGGCTCCCAAACGGCGCTATCTCTTTTGGTTGGCGCGGCTCGAGCCGCGAAACTCGATCCTCTTTTTGTGATCGTCGGGCATCATGCGGAAGACATTCGGGAGGAATGTCGATCTTTGGGCGTGCGCGCCGTCGTGAATGACGAGTGGAAGTGGGGTCAGCTTTCGTCGCTGCAGGCCGGTCTGCGCGCTCTTTCTTCGTCTGTACAGGCGGTCGCGATGTTTCTGGTCGATCACCCGCTCGTACCGGAAGAGACGATCAAGCAATTGATTCGCAGCTATAAATCGGACCCCTCCAAAGTTTATCGACCGGTGGTGGGTAGAAAGGGGGGGCATCCGGCGCTTTTTCCCCGGTTATTCTTCGATGAATTGCTTCGACTGGATCCCCGAGAAAAATCGGCACGAGACGTATTTTTCAAGCCCGGTCGGTGCGTGGATTTGAAGGTAGAGGACGCCGGCGCGACTCTGGAATTCGATACGGAAGAGGGTTACCGAGGGTTGCAGCGGATATATGGGCAAAAAAAAAGCGACAAGCGACAGAACGCACGTAAAGAGGTTTCGCTTTTCGAGGAGTGAGCTACACGTAAGGTCGATAAAGTCCTGTTGCCAGGCCCCATCTTCCGCCCTCGTGGTTTTCGTGCGCTATAGAGATTTAACGACTGCCGGTCTAGGAAGCTTATGGCTTGCTTCCAACCCTTACGCTCTTCGGTTTCCCTGAGCCCTAGGGCACTCAACCAGAAGCCGGCCTGAAGCCTTATCGCTCAGCTTCAGTTTGTCCTCTTCTGCGCTTCGACGCCACCTCGGCGTTTTACCCCTACGCTCGCTGCTTTTCTACCGACGTCCCACGTCGACCGTGATCCGCCTTCGGAAGCACCTCGCATAAGCTTTTTGACCCTACAGCATATCCGGATGAAGAAGCTCTTTTGTTCATCTTCCTTTTGAGAAGACGTCCTGCAGGTTTTGCCCTTCCCGCAGGAAGCCCCGCTCGCAGGGTTTGGCTACCCTCACAGCGGACTTTGTCTCTCCATCCTTGGAAGCCTCTTTCAGCTCCCAACGCTCGTGGGTTTCGCCCTTCAGAGCTTTAACCCCTCTCTTGGTGGTCGAAACGACGTTTCCGTCATCTCTATTCGCTCTTGCGCTTTTCTGCATAACCTCGTCGGCCACGCATCGGCGCTTCAGCGCGTTCATCCCACCCAAAAAGCCGAACCCCTTGTTGCTACCCGGAGGGTTAGTCCAGGTCGGGATCGTATGCTCTCTTGGGCTTTGCAGCCTTCCAGGTGCTCTCTCTCCGCGGACGGTTCAAAGATCATCTCCCTCTCTGAACTCCCCTCGCATCCTTATTCTCTCTCCACCTCGCAGTGGAGAGATTCGTGGATCTCAGGGGTTTACGTACCACGAAGATTGGCTTTCCCCTTACGGGGCGCCGACCTGCCTGGCCTTTTCGGCCGACTGTCACCGCCATCTCTTCGAAAAGGTAACTCGCCGCGGACTATTTTTTCACCTCGGAGGACCGAAGAATCTTTCAATCCCTCAGCATCTCCTCTTAGCGGCCAGCCCCTTCTCTCCTTTCGGGAGATAGTGGCCTGTTTCCGGCCCCTCTTCCGGCGATCTCTCGCCTGTCGAGGCGGACCATATTCATGTCACCTCACCGGGTCAACGACTCGATTTGTTCCCGTTCGGTTTTTTTTCGAGTCTTGTATTTTCAACGACTTAGAGGTCCGTTCGAAAAATCGTTTTGTGATGGATCAGAGGCGATGGTGCATTGAACCGCCAGGGGACCCGTATGATTTCGAGACAGCATCGAAGTAAGCTTTCAAGCGGTGATTGTTAAGGGACGAGCCGTACGGTCTTCAGGGAACCATTGAACGATAAGAAATTCCCGACGTTCAGTAGAGATCTCTCAGCGGAGCAAGGGAGGCAGCGCTGGTTTTCAATAGACGTAGGAATGGTTGGGAAAATTTACTGAAAAAAATCCGCCGAAATTGAATTTGACGTCAATCGAACGGCGTGTGAATTTACGGGCCCCCGATGTCTTTCAAAGCTACGAGCAAGGTGCGCGAGCGCGTCCACGGCATGTTCAACGTCAATGGAGAACGGGCGGAAATCGCGTTTGCGCCCCACAAGACGCTCCTGGAACTCCTGCGCGAGGATCTTGGGCTCACAGGTACGAAACATGGATGTGAATTGGGCGAATGCGGTGCTTGTGCCGTACTCGTCGATGGTAAATCTATCCTCTCTTGTCTCGCCCTGGCTTTGGAATTTCAGGACAAAGAAATTACGACCGTCGAAGGATTGGCCGCAGACGCAAACCTGCATCCTCTGCAGGAAGCCTTTGCCGATCTTGGGGCGGCCCAATGCGGATATTGCACGCCCGGAATTCTCTGCACGGCCAAGGCACTGCTGGACAAGAATTCTCATCCCTCGCCGGGAGACATTCGGGAAGCGTTATCGGGAAATCTCTGTCGTTGTACGGGGTACTTGCAGATTCTTGAAGCCGTGCAGGCGGCCGTCCAGAAAATCGCCCAAAAGCGATGAAAAACAAGTTTAAAATCATCGGCCGGGCCCGCCGGCGCGTCGACGCGCGCGCGAAAGTGACGGGCCAGACCCGATTCGCCGACGACATCTTTCTTCCCCGGATGCTTTATTGCCGGCTTTTACGTTCCGAAGTTCCTCACGGTCGTATCGTGTATATCGATGTTTCTAATGCCAAAAAGGTCGACGGCGTCAAACTCGTCCTGACGGGCGAGGATTTTCCGATCGCGTACGGCATCCTGCCGGTGAGCCAGGACGAACATGCCCTTTGCCGGGAGAGGGTCCGTTTTGTCGGCGATCCTGTAGCCGCGGCGATCGCTCTCGATGAAGACACGGCCACGGAAGCTCTGGATCGCATCAGGGTGGAATACGAACCGCTCATGACGATATCGGATCCGGAGGATGCCTTGTCTCATCCGGAACCGCGCATTCATGACTACGGTGACGAAGGAAACATCCATAAATTGGTCTCGCTTCAATTCGGCGACGTCGACAAGGGATTTGAAGAAGCGGATCACCTGTTCGAGGACTGTTTTTTCTATGAAGGGAACACGCATCTCGCGATCGAACAGCACGCTTCGGTTGCTGCCCTCGATCCGGACGGAAAACTGGTCGTCTGGTCGAGCACGCAGACGCCTCATTACGTCCATCGCGCTCTTGCGAAGGCGTTGGCTATGCCGGCTGCCCATATTCGCGTCATCGCGACGCCCAACGGCGGCGGATTCGGGGGAAAGAGCGACCCGTTCAATCATGAAATTGTCGTCGCCAAAGCCGCGCTCTTGACCGGCCGACCGGTGAAGATCTGCCTGACCCGCGAGGAAGTGTTCTATTGCCACCGGGGGCGCCATCCGGTCCTCATGCAATTTAAAACGGGCGTCAAAAAGGATGGTTCGATTACGGCGATGAAGCTTCGAACGGTGATCGACGGGGGTGCGTACGGCTCCTACGGCGTGGCGAGCACGTTTTACACCGGGGCTCTCCAAACCGTGACGTATAAAATCCCGAGGTATCAATTCGAAGGGTGTCGCGTGTTTACGAACAAGCCGCCGTGTGGTCCGAAGAGAGGTCACGGCACACCGCAACCGAGGTTCGGACAAGAAGTTCAAATCGACAAGATCGCTGAGGCACTGAAAATGGACCCGGCCGAACTTCGCCTTCGCCAACTGGTGGAACCGGATTCGCTGACGGCGAACTATCTTTATGTGAATACGATCGGTCTTAAAAGTTGTATCGAAAAGGTGGTCGAAGGTTCTCGTTGGAAAGAGAAATTTCGAAAATTGCCGAAGGGGAGGGGACTCGGGCTCGCCTGCTCCTCGTATTTGAGCGGCGCCGGGCTCCCGATCTATTGGAACGCGATGCCGCATTCGGGCGTCCAGCTCAAATTGGATCGCGGGGGCGGAGTGACGGCATTGTGCGGAGCGACGGAGATCGGACAAGGTTCGGACGACGTTCTGGCCGCGTGCGTGGCCGAAGTCCTGGGCGTGGATCCGTACGACATCCGTCTCGTCACGGGAGATACCGACCTGACGCCGGTGGATCTCGGTTCCTATTCGAGCCGCGTGACACTGATGATGGGAAATGCCGCGATTCAGGCCGCGGACCGTGCCCGGGAAATGCTAGCGCAAGCCGTATCGGAAAAACTGAATGTCCCGCTTTCGCGTCTTCATTTCGAAAAGCGGCGCGTATTCGATCTCGAACGTCCGGAAAGCGGCGTGGATTTCGCCGAAGCGGTGATTTTGGCGGAATCGAAATTCGGGACGATCGGGACGGTCGGTTCGTATCGTCCGCCCGATTCTGCCGCCAAATATAAGGGAGCGGGAGTGGGGCCGTCCCCCACGTATTCGTATAGTGCTTGCGTCGTGGATGTGGAAGTCGATGTCGATTCCGGTTGGATTCATATCCCTAAAGTATGGATCGCTCACGATATCGGCCAATCGATCAATCCCACGTTGGCCCGTGGTCAAGTTGAAGGCAGCGTATACATGGGGCTAGGTGAGGCGTTGATGGAAGAACAGGTGTTCAGGCGTCTGCCCAACCATCTTTCCAAGGCACTCGTACATAAGAACCCTTCGATGCTGGAATACAAAAGCCCGACGTTTTACGAAATGCCGGAGGTGGTGACGTATTTGATTGAAGAGGGAGACAGCCGGGGGCCCTTCGGCGCCAAGGAAGTGGGCCAGGGGCCGCTCCTTCCCGTGCCACCGGCCGTGGCGAACGCCGTGTATGACGCTGTCGGTGTGCGAATCGATGAAATCCCGGTCACACCGGAAAAGATTCTTAAAGCTCTCGAACAGAAGGCGAAGGGAAACGCAGGGCGCTACGGGCCAAAATCGATTCCGTCGGTACCGTGGCCGAAACCGTTACATGTGACGCTTCCCTGGGAGGGCGGAGACGGCCGGGCCGTGGGGCAGGAGAAACGAAAATGATGCGCCTTCCGAAATTTCGGTACGTTGGTCCGAAAACCATCGAAGAAGCTGCGCATATTCTTCAGAGCGAAGGTCCCGACGCGATGCCTCTGGCGGGCGGGACCGATCTCTTTCCCAACATGAAGCGGCGGCAGCAGACACCCAAAGTAGTCGTCGGGTTACGCGGAATTGAATCGCTCTTTCGAACCAAGGTGGATCGGAGCGGAATTCAGCTCGGGCCGATGCTGAGTTTGACCGATGTGGTTGACAACCATGGCGTTCGAGAAGCTTATGGAGCGCTTTACAAATCAGCGGTTCAGGTCTCTACACCCCAACTTCGGAACATGGGGACGCTGGGGGGCAATCTTTGCCTGGACACGCGCTGTAATTATTACGATCAAGGATACGAATGGAGGAAAGCGATCGACTTTTGTATGAAAAAAGACGGAAAGATCTGTTGGGTCGCACCCTCCAGTCCCCGCTGCTGGGCCGTTTCGTCCACCGACACGGCGCCCGCACTCATCACTTTGCGCGCGAAAGTCACGCTGGTCTCGAGACAAGGGGAACGGACGATCGATCTGGATCAGTTCTACGCGGATGATGGTATGAGCTATTTGACGAGAAAGCCGGGCGAGCTTCTTGCCAATGTGTCGATTCCGGATTCCAGCGGCTGGAAGAGCACGTATTGGAAGCTCCGGCGACGCGGATCGTTCGATTTTCCAGTTCTATCCGTGGCCGCTGCGGTCAAGGTGTCGAAAGGAATCGTGGAGGAGGCTCGAATCGTTCTCGGCTCGGTGGCATCAAGCCCGCTTTGGCAGAAAGAGGCCGGAGAAATACTTCGAGGGAAAAAACTGACGGATGATGCGATCGCCGCCGTATCCGAATCGTGCTTCAAACCTTCTAAGCCGATGGACAATACCGATTTCGAATTGGCCTGGAGAAAGAAAATGGTCCGTTTCTTTGTGTCGGGTGCATTTAAAGAACTCCGCGGCGACGATATTCGTGACATCAAGAATCGATCGATGCGCACCGAGCTTCCTACGCACGCGTAGAAGGTCGCTTGGAACTGAATCTTATCGTTAGACGTAAAATTTCGCTCCCATATCAAGGTATTGTAAGTCTAGTTTCTAAGTGATATCATGATATCAATCATGGCCGCTCAAAGAAACGGACGGATTCTTCTTCGAATCCCAGGGGAGCTCCACGGCAAGCTTCGAGACGCCTCCCGCCGGGAAGAAATCTCCCTGAATGGACTACTAAACCGGATCATTGCACGCGGAACTTCGATTCCGACGCACGCTTCGGAAGTCGATCAACCTAATAATGAACTCGTACGACGTATACGCCACTCGCTCGGTGACGATCTGGAAGCGATCGTTCTCTTTGGTTCGGCGGCCCGAAGAGAAGAGTCAGCACTTTCCGACGTTGATCTTCTCATCGTGTTATCGGCTGGGAAAAATTTAACTTCCGACCTCTACCACCGTTGGGCACATGCCTTTTCACAACCTTCAGATCGCCGGTTATCTCCCCATTTTGCCGCCCTCCCCCTCGATGTTCAAAAGGTCGGAAGCCTCTGGTTCGAAGCCGCTCTTGAAGGGGTCGTCCTTTGGGACCGCTCCGAAAGGACAGGAAAGCTGCTCATGGATCTTCGAGGACAGATGGCGGAACAAAAGCTCCTTCGGAAATGGTCTCACGGGCATCCGTATTGGGTGAGGACCGAATGAAAAACCGGTCCCTCACCAAAGATTATTTAATCCGGGCCGAGCATCGCTTGGCGGCGGTGGACCTCCTCTTTTCGCGTGGCGCATTCGCCGATGTTGTTCGAGAGGCACAGGAAGCCGTGGAGCTGATGCTCAAAGCCCTCCTTCGAACGGGACGGATTGAGATTCCAAGAATTCACGACGTGGGGGATATCCTTCTCGAAAATCGGCAGCGATTTTCTAAAGATGTTCAACCCCATCTTGAACGCTTTGCCGAGATTTCACGGCAGATGAGGCGAGATCGAGAACTCGCGTTTTACGGATCGGAAGATCTAACGCCGAGCGAGTTCTATAAGAAGGCGGACGCCGAGCGAGCGCTGGGAGACGCACGGTTCATTTGGGAAAAACTGCGCCCCTTCGCAACGTAACCCGCAACGGTAGAATCAGTCGCCTTTAAGCGCGACTTTGCAGGAGTCCGAAAGCGTCTCCTGCTTTTTCAAACATTGAAGTATTCGGCCTCCGCCCGGTTCGACTCCCTTGCAAAGCGTGTCGGCGTCTTTTTGGCATGGCCCCATCTCTTCCGCTCGGGACGGCGGAGCCGGCATCTCGAGACAGGCCGAGATAAGTGCGAACATAAATATAGAGCCCAATTTTTTCTTCACGGTGTTCTCTTCAAAAGACATAACGCAAGACATCGTGGACGGAAAGCGTGTAGAACGAACCGTCCGATTTTTCAATCGGCACATGTCGAAAATTCCCCATCGCCATTTTGTTCAATGCGTATGCGATCGTGTCGTCCTCGCTCAGCACTTCCGGGGAAGCCGTCATCATTTGTTCGACCGCATAATCCGATAGATCGACACCGGGGCGGCCCAATTTATGAAGAAGATCCCGCTCGGTGAAGATGCCGGCCAGTTTTCCGTCCTCCATGACCAAGACGCAGCCGTTCCCCGTTTCTTTCATCTTCTGAACGACCTGCTTGACCGTGCCGCTCGGTTTGGTGATCAGAGGTTCACGGACACCGACCTTCCGAATCGTGTCTTTCATGATCTTTTTCTGCCATCCCTCCGTCGGGTTCGGCATTCCCCCTTCATGCGTGAGCGAGGCTTGGCATTCATCGCAATGATCGGCCCCCTCCAGATTCTCGTACCCGCAGAAGGAACAGAGCATGTTACTTAACCTCCCAGGTTTCGGAACCGCGGAGGAGCTTGCCGAGATCGCCCTTGCCCTTCATGGTTTTCACTTCTGCGATCTGGCCGTGGAGCATTTCCTCGTACGTCGGCTTTTGGACGCTCCGCACGACGCCGATCGGCACCGGATAATTCGGGTAGTCCATCCGCGTCAGCATATAGGCGATCGTCGGGTTCTCGGCATGTTCGTCATGAACGAGGATGTCGGCTTCCGTCACGCCGTTCTCCCCGATCGTCACAATTTCCGGTCGGTTGTCCTTCAGGCGGATTCCTTTTTTCCGATCCGCTCCGAAAAGCATCGGCTTTCCATGCTCCAATGCCAACAACCGATCGTCACGAAATTCACGTTCGGTGAGGTTCTTGAAGGCGCCGTCGTTGAAAATATTGCAGTTCTGGTAAATCTCGACGAACGATACCCCTTCGTGGCCCGCCGCTCTGCGAACCGTCTCGGTGAGATGTTGGGTATGGACGTCGATCGTTCGCGCGATGAACGTAGCCTCGGCAGCCAGGGCCAGAGAAAGCGCGTTGATGGGGTAATCGATCGATCCGTACGGAGATGATTTGGTCTTCTTCCCCTTCTCCGAGGTGGGGGAATACTGGCCTTTCGTCAAGCCGTAGATCCGGTTGTTGAACAGAAGGATGTTGAGGCCGACGTTTCTCCGCAGGCAATGGATGAAATGATTCCCGCCGATGGAAAGTGCGTCGCCGTCTCCGGTGACCACCCATACCGTTAATTCCGGCCGGGATACTTTTAGTCCCGTGGCAAGAGTCATCGCCCGCCCGTGAATGCTGTGGAAGCCGTACGTCTTCATATAATAAGGGAAACGGCTGGAACACCCGATCCCTGAGATGAACACGTGGTTTTCTTTCGGAATGTTCAACGTCGGCATCAGACGCTGGATCGACGCCAAAACAGCGTAGTCGCCGCACCCGGGGCACCATCGGACTTCTTGATCGGAGACGAAATCGTCTCGGGTCAAATTTAGAGGTTCAGTCATATTAGTTTTTCCACCGCCTCTTTCACTTCCGCAATTTTAAACGGCTGTCCCTGGACCTTGTTCAGTCCGATCGCATCGACCAGGAATTTGTGTCGAAGCACGAGTTTCAACTGCCCTAGGTTCAGCTCGGGAACGAGTATCTTTTCGAAGCGCTTTAGGACTTCGCCCAGGTTCTTGGGCATTGGATTCAAATAACGGATGTGAATACTGGAGACCGCTTTCCCTTCTTGCTGAAGGGCCTCAACGGCCGTCGTGATCGCGCCGTACGTACTGCCCCATCCGACCACCAATACTTTTCCCGATGGCTTCCCGTAGATTTCGATGTCGGGAATGTCCTGTGCGATTCGCTCGATCTTGGCCGCCCGTAGACGGACCATCTTGTCGTGGTTGATCGGGTCGTAGCTGACGTTTCCGGTGATGTCCTGCTTTTCCAAGCCGCCGATCCGGTGTTCCAACCCCTTTGTCCCGGGCACTACCCAGGGCCGTGCCAGGGTCTTCTCATCCCGTTGGTAGGGTTGGAAATTTTTCGCATCCACCAGATGTTTGATCTCAAACTTCTTGAGCGACTCAACCGAGGGGACTTTCCATGGCTCGGCGCCATTGGCGAGATAACCGTCCGAGAGAAAGAATACCGGCGTCATGTACTTGGTGGCGATCCGAAACGCCTCGGTGACGAACGAAAAGCATTCGCCGGGAGTTCCCGGAGCGACGACCGCAACGGGGCATTCGCTGTTCCGCCCGTACAACGCTTGCAGAAGGTCCGCCTGTTCGGTCTTCGTCGGAAGGCCGGTACTGGGTCCTCCTCGCTGAACGTTGATAATAACCAAAGGAAGTTCCGTCATGACGGCGAGGCCGATCGCTTCCGACTTGAGAGCGACGCCCGGTCCGCTCGTTCCGGTCACACCGAGGTGCCCGCCGAACGAAGCACCGATCGCGGCGCCGATCGCCGAGATTTCATCTTCCGCTTGAAACGTTCGGATGTCGAAATGCTTCTGTTTGGAGAGTTCATGCAGGATGTCGCTGGCCGGCGTAATCGGATAGCTGCCGTAAAAAATCGGCTTTCCCGACAGCTGAGCGGCCGCAATCATTCCGAGCGCGGTCGCTTCGTTTCCCGTAATTTGGCGATAAAGGCCGGGGGCCAATGGCGCCTCGGGAACGCGGTAATGCGTGCCGAAGGCCTCGGCGGTCTCGCCGTAATAGTAGCCCGCCTTCAATGCCCGGCGGTTCGCTTCGGCGATCGCGGGAACTTTGGAGAATTTGTCGTCGATCCACCGCAGCGTCGGCTCCATCGTTCGATCGTAGAGCCAGAACATGAGTCCGAGTGCGAAAAAATTCTTACAGCGGTCCTGTTCTTTTTTGGAGAGACCCAAGTCTTTGAGCGACTCCTCGGTCAGCTTGTTCATCGGGATTTCAAAGACCCGGTAGCCGGAGAGCGACTCATCCGCCATGGGGTTCTTGTCGTACCCCACTTTTTTGAGATTTAGTTCCGTGAAGCTGTCGGTGTTGACGATCAAAATTCCGCCCTTCTCCAGATCGCGGAGATGAACTTTGAGTGCGGCCGGATTCATCGCGACCAGGACGTTCGGCTGATCGCCCGGCGTTCGAATATCATGGCTCGAAAAGTTGAGCTGAAATCCGCTTACACCGGGGAGCGAACCGGCGGGTGCGCGGATTTCCGCGGGGAAATCCGGAAACGTGGCGATGTCGTTTCCGATGATCGCCGAGGTCTGCGTGAACTGAGTTCCCGTGATTTGCATCCCGTCGCCGGAATCACCGGCGAATCGGATCGTCACGGAATCAAGTTCTTGAGTAACCGTCTTTTTCGACGAACGCGCCTGTGCGGCCTTCACGTCCTTGGCTTGGCCTGGGTCCGACATAATTCGATTCATCCTCCTTCGGGGGTCAGCATTTTTTGGTTCAATCTGGGCGGAAGATTCATGACTTCGGCGGGAAAATGTTCCGCCAGGAGTCGAATGATATTTCGTACCGACAACACGCCGAGCAGCGAATCATCCTGTTCGAAGATCGGTATGTGTCGAATGTTTTTCTTCCGCATGACGTAAATTGCTTTTCGAAGCGGTTCGTCGGCTTTCATGAGTGTTGCGGGGGAGGTCGCAAACTTCCGGACCGGTTCGTTCCAGGTGATCGCTTCATTCATCACGCGAATCAATAGATCCCGTTCCGTAAAGATCCCAACGACCTTGTTCGCGGCGTTTCCTCGGGAGATGACGACCACTGAACCGACCTTTTCCTTCCGCATCGATTCCACCACTTCTTCGAGGGGTGCGTCCTCCCGCGCCACCACCCCTGGCGCCAAATTCAGTTGGCGAATCAGGTAGTTATGCAGCAGTTTTTCCGGTGTTTTTGTCGTAGAAATCCCGTTTTTTCGGCGAAAACTATACGCTCACCGTGCCGGAGCGCAATCCCGCCTGCCCGAGCTCCGCATTTCAGCAAATGAGCCGCAATCTCGAAGGGCCGCTTTTGCGTTCCGGGCGAGGGCGGATCTGCCGATTCTTCGAAAACTCGTGGAGTCAAAGTGTCTGTGAAAATCGTCTTCTGACAGCGTACAAAGTTCCTGAAGGGAAAGACGGAGATGCGGCAGAGGACGCAGGGCTTCCAATCGCATCGGAAACGGTTCGTGATTCCAGGGGCAGACCTCCTGGCAGATGTCGCAGCCGGCAACCCAGCCGTTTAGTCGCTGAGCGATCGGTTCAGGAATCTCGCCGTTTCGATTCTCGACCGTCTGGTAGGAGATGCAGCGGTCGGATCGAAGTTGATACGGCGCTTCCAACGCTTGGGTCGGACAGGCGTCCAGACAACGCGTACACGTCCCGCACCGGTTGAGCGCCGGCGCGTCCGTCGGAAGATCGAGCGTCGACAGAAGTTCACCCAAATAAAGATAAGAGCCGGTCTCTTCACTCATCAGGCAGGTGTTCTTGCCGATCCATCCGATTCCCGCCCGCTCGGCCAGGCTTCGTTCGAGAATCGGCCCGGTATCCACGTACGTCCGATATCGAAACGGCGCATCGACTTGTTCTGACAGCCAAGCGGCGAGCTGTTCCAATTTTTCAAGAACGACCTTGTGATAATCGAGTCCCCAAGCATAACGAGCGAACTTGGCGTTTGTAGGTTGGTGGTTGCTTTGCGGCGCATATGAAATGGCGCCGACAATTACGGTCCGGACGCCGGGCAGGACTCGCTGAAGGTCCCTCCGTTTTTCGACTCGGGAAGGTTCGGTCAGATACCAAAGATCGCCTGCGCCGCCTCGTTCTATCCAGTCGAGGTAACGGCGAAAGTCCGCGGGAGGGTCCGCCGTTGTGATGCCAATGCGGTCAAAGCCGATGGAAAGGCCGTATTCCTTTAAAGTTTCGGCCCCGGAGCGTTTCACGGGAACGAGAATGTCGTGGCCGGATTCATTCAGCAAGTCCAGGGCAATTACGCTTGCGAAAAAGTTGCGGAGTCCTAAAACCTTCTTGCGGACGGAACTCTGGTTTCTGGGTGGAATACTCTATAATTTCAAGCATATTATATGCGAGTAGCTTGTCTGTTTCTTGCAAAAGAAACCAAAACCTTCGGATGGACCAGGGGTACCCAGATGAAGAGAACGTAAAGGCGACTCGGATTATGACTAAACGAGTACATTGCCGGATTCTTATAGCCGGACTCGGCCTGATTTTTTCGGGATGTTCTCTCTCGTCTTCTTCCAACAGAGACTCAGAACTTACGAATGGTGCGGCTTCGACCGACAACCATTCTCGATTCCCTGTCAATGCGGCCAGCGTCCACGCTTCGACGACATGCAACGACTGCCACGGGAACTTTGACACTTTTTTACAGTTTTCATGTATCGATTGCCACGAGCATGAACAGCTTTCGACAACGTCCAAACACTCGGGGATTTCCGGATTCACATACGATAGCAATGCTTGTTACAGCTGCCACCCCGACGGTACCTCCGCGGCCATCAACCACGAAACGTTTTTTCCGATTAGTGCGGGTACCATACATGCGGGAATCGATTGCTCCACCTGTCACTTGGATGCCACCAAACGATCGGTTCTCGGATGCGCGACCGAAGTGTGCCATCCAAAGGCAACGACGGACGGAGATCATACGGCGATATCGGGCTATTCGTATGATGGCTCATCCTGCTACGGATGCCACCCAAAAGGCACGGCCGACGCCTCGTCCACAGTCAATCACGCTCTGATTTTTCCCATCGCGCCTGGAACAACGCACGTTGTGGCGAGTTGTTCGAACTGCCACGTCGATCCGGCGAATCGTCAAGTTGTTGCATGTGTGGATTGCCACATGTCGGATGGTTCGACGGAACATAGCAAGCCCGAAACCGACCTCCAACACGTGAATCCGAATATCCTGCTTTCGGTTAAAGACTATGCTTTCTTGACGCCGGATTGCCTCGACTGTCATCCCGATTCGAACGTCGCGCGAGTAAGCACCCATCTCCCTTTTGAAATTCAGAAAACTTCCGCCAGCAAACCCGGAAGCACGCCCAAGCACTACAATCGAGAATGCCGGAAGTGCCATAACAGCAGCCAGGCAAGCAAACCGTTCGAAGCGACCGATTTTAATGTTTACTCTTGTCTCCCTTGCCACAATAGCGGCCATACCCAAAGCTATAACAATGTCGCCGCCACCTGCACTCAGTCAGGTTGTCACGAAACCGGATGGAGGCCCTAATTGTTTGGAGCGCTGTCGTTGATCCAGGTTCGAATTTGATCGATCCTAGAATTCGCGAGACCGGATGTATTCCTCGGCATCACCTCCCCCTCGTCCGGCTCGAGAGTAGAGTCCAACTTTTGAACGAGAAAACTGTTGACCGGATCTCCCGGAACGACACGGACCTTTCCACGAGCCGCGGCATTTACTTGCTGAGCCGGGACATTGATCAACTGAGCGTACGAAACCGCTGCGGACGTAAGATCCAGCCCGCCACCCGCGGAGGAATCGTGGCAGGTCGACTGGGTACAAGATGGAGTGAAGATTTCGGATTGGATCGTGGAAAAAGTCACAGGTTCGGTGGGTGTCGGAGTCGGAGTGGGGGTGGATCCGTCGTTCGAATCCGAACAACTGCTCACCAGCAAAATGCAGACGACCCGAGAGAGTGTGACTCTCACGTCAACAATGATGGACTAACCGAGAAACCGTCGCAATAATTGATGGGCACCATGCGGACGTTCCCACTTTCTTTCTTGGTTTTGGCACTCTTTCTTCCAAATTCAGCGAGAACGGAGCCGAGGACCGTCACCGTCAACAATTTGCCGGTATTCGCCGAACCCAATTCCAAAAGCGAAGTGTTGCTACGATTGCAGAAGAACCAGATGGTGGATCGTCTCGAGACTCGAGGCCCCTGGTCCAGAATCAGGGTGAATTTTGGAGGTATGAAATTCGAAGCGTGGGTCCCGACTAAGGCATTAATTTCCGGCCAGAAAGAGAATATTCAAGACCAAAAGACAATTTTCACACCCAAAAGGACGCGAAAGGCCATCGAAGCAAGGGTGGTCTATGTAACGATTCATGAAGCCTATATCGATGTCGGGAGCTTGGACGGCGTCGTGACGGGAGTTGAGTTGAGAGCCCTTTCGGGTCGCGCCGCGCCCGCACCGTGCCGTGTGTCCCAAGTGTCCGACCGTTCCGCTATGTGTGTCGGTTTTCTTCCTCGTGTTGGCGATCGCCTTCAGGGGTGGGGGGAAGTCCCCATTCCGGAAACCGTGGAACGCTCCACAACGCTCCCCATCGAAAGCTCGGAGGAAATCCGGCGGAGAAACCAAATCAGTTCGGCGGTTTTTCAAAAAATCACGTACGTCCACAGGGAAGTGCTGGCGGGAAAGTTCGTTCCGATCCCGGTCAGTGGGTCGGTAGGCCACGACACCTGGTATTCGACCGGCTCAACGTCTTATCAACGGGAGCAGGCGAACATTTCGGTCTTTAGCGCTTCTCTCGGCAAAGGCTGGGACGCATCCGTGGATCTGTCCACGTGGTTCTGGAGCCAACGGCCGGATACGCGTCGCTTCCGCCCGGGCGATTCGGTTCAGCTTTATTTGTGGCAAGCGTTGGTCGAGCATCGACCGACGACGGATCCGTTCCGTGTCGCCGCCGGCCGGATGCGGCCGTACGCGCTACCCGGAATAGTCATGTTTGACGGGATCCAGAGTGGATATCGGATTCACCGTGGAGCTGAAGTGGGAATCTACGGAGGATTACTTCCCGATATCACCACGCTTTATCCACAAAAGAACCCTTGGCTCGCTGGCGCCTACTATCAACAGGATATCGTCATGACCAAGGACCTCCTTGTGAAAGAGGATTTTCGTGTCGGTCTTGCGAAGTCGGACGATTTCGGCAATCGCGTGGAACTGCAAACGTTATGGACCGCCTCATGGAAACGCTGGGTCGATTTTGGAGTCGACGCAAAGGCCGGTCTAACTGGCGGGGATCTTGGCGGACCGACATTCGATGCGTTACGGGTCGACATCGGCTTTCGTCCGATCGATCCGCTCCGTATATTGTTGGACGGCCGTCTCTTGCAACGGCAAACCGTCGAGGTGGGTGCGCCGGTCGCTGAAGGCTCACGGCACACAGACGGGACCATTTTATACGATCTTTATTCGTGGATGACCCTGGGACTGATGGGTGGGTACGCGAGTGAGAAAGGAGGGGATTCGCTCGATCGTTATTATGCAGGGCCGGAAGGCCGTTTTTCCAACGTGATGGGATCAAGAAGCCAGGTTACGCTCGGGGTTCAGGAAGAATTTGGGTGGCTGCGTGGAAGAATGTTCTATCTCTCCCCTCAAAAAGAATTTACGAAGGAATTTCGTTGGATGGGCCGCGCCTCGTATTCCCAGGAAGCGGAAGCGGATCAAGTTACGGACGAATGGGGTGCCTACTCGGCATTCGATCTCTCTCTGCTTTCGTGGCTTTCCGGCCGCATTTACGCCGACCTTCGGGATGGCAGCGGACCGTTCGGTGTCATCGCCGGTCTCGAATTCTCCGGCCGACTTTAGATTCAATAAATTCAATTGTTAGCGTGGTGGCAGGAATAACATTTCTGATCCTTATATTGATATCCCGCCACGCTTTTATGTTTGTCGTCCATTTTCGATTGAGAATGCGCGCTCGTATGGCAATTTCCGCAGAAAAACGTCCCGGTTGAACAGGCTCCTGAGACGGTGATACCCGCCAGTGAGCTATGGCATTCAAGACAAGCAAATTTCGAGTGCGGACCGCGCGTGATTGGGAAGCAACTGTTGTGCCCCGGGAACGTGGCCGGCCTCCATCGCGTGGGGTGGTGGCAGTCGCGGCAATTCGTTCCAAAACCAAACGCCACATGGTCAAGACTGCGGGAGGCGGTAGCTAAGTAGTCCGTCTGGTGGCAGGCGTAACATTCAAGCGCCGCGCGCGAGAATGTTTTTTCACGCTTTTCCATATGACATTCCTCACACGGAATTAGTGCGTGCCGGCCGGTGAGAGGGAAATTGGTTCTTCGGTGCGCTTCGGGCCCGAAGTTGCCAATCCAGCTGTTCTCATCATGGCATTTCTCGCAGTTCATTCCGAGCTGGCCGGCATGAATATCCTGATGACACGCACGGCACGTCTGATCAATGCGTTTTTCGTAGGCACCGCTTTCATGACATCGCCGGCACAAAACGGCCTGATGTTTCCCTTTGAGGAGAAAACCGGTTTTCGAATGATTGAACGCGGCGAATTCCCAGGCCGAAGAGCTATGGCATTTTTCGCACGGTTCAACCGAAGAAGTCTGCGCGAGCGCGCGCGAACCCATGAGTCCAAGACAGAGAACAAGATATTTAAACGTGGTCCTCACGGGAGAAAATCCTTGAACGCTCCCTTATGCGGATCGACATGACATCCCTCGCAAATCCGCGGGAACGGTTTGTATTTAACCGCTCTTACATTCGTGGCGACGGTCACGGAGAAGTGACACTTCTCGCATTTAACAGACGAATGTTTTCCTTCTAGGGCAAACGTCGTGAAACGCTTGTCGTTATGATCAAAGAGAAGTTTCTTCTTAAAATCCTCAGTCGTGTGGCAGCGTTCGCAAACTCCCGCGGAAGAAGTTTGCGCCTTGAATTGCCCCAAATGAACGTCGCGGTGGCAGGTTTCACACGCGAACGCGATGGGCCGATATCTCGCTCCCTGCTTTTCGGAGGGATGGCAACCGGCGCAGGCGATCTTTGCATGCTTTCCGGTCAACGGATAGCGGCTGTCCCGATTGTGGTCGAATCGGAGCTCTTTAAACGAGGTCACTTGATGGCATTGATCGCACCGTTTTACCGGATTGGTTTGAAAGAATTGTCCTTTGTGCGGATCGACGTGACAGGTTTCGCAAACTTGTAACGATTTTGTGTAATGGAACAGGGCAAGGCTTACCTTCAGTGGCCGGCCTTGGTTCTTTAGGGACCTTTTTGCGGTCTCAGGAACCATTCGAGCCAATTCTTTCTTTTGAGCGTGGCAAAGAGGACACGCGATCGCTCGATGTCCACCTTCCAACGGATATCGCGTTCTCATATGATCCGGTAGATCGAATTCCACCGGCAAAAAGGAATTTACGTTGTGGCAATCGCTGCAATCTTTCCAGAGAGCAGCTGTGAGCTGGCCCACATGGGCATCGATATGACAATCCGAACATCTTTCAAACTTGAGCCCCTTGAATTTCGCCGGCGTCTTTCCGAAGGGGCCGTGGCACGAGCGACATTCGACCGACGCGTGCGCGCCGCGCAACGGGAAACGAGTTTTCTCGTGAAACTCTCGCCCTTTCACCTTTTTATTGATCAGTTCGTGCCAGTCGTTTGGCGTGTGGCAGGTTTCACAAGTCTTGCCGAATTTTCCTTCATGCACGTCCCGGTGGCAGCTCTCGCAACTGGAAAACGGCATTCCATTCAGTTCTAAGAATTGTTTCCGAAGCGGTGTGGGAAAGGACTTCGCCGGCGTTGTCGTGTCCTTTTGCCATGGATGGCATTTTTCGCAAGGGACGGGCCGATGCTTGCCCACTAGAGGGAACCGGGTCGTCCGGTGGTTGAATTTCTGGGCTTTCTTCCATTCATTTTCGTCGTGACAGCTCTCGCATGTGGCGGACAGTTGGCCTCGATGCTCATCGAAATGACACGAAGCACAGGCCGTAGTCAGACCGAGATAGGTTTCCTTCCCGGGATTTTTGGCAAGGATCTCCCTCACGATCGAATCTTTAATTCGCCGGATATCGTGGCACCCGGCGCACGGAACCTTCGCGTGCCCTCCTCGAAGCGAATATCCGGTATCTTCATGGCTGAAATTCTCTTTTCCTTTTTCCCAATGAATCAATTTGAACGTGCGTCCCGCATGGTCGGGATGGCACTTTCCACATCGGTCGGCGACCTGGTCTAACCGCCCGTGGTAGCCCTTTGTCTGGCGGATTCTTTCTTGCAGCTCGGTATGGCAGGTCAGGCATTCGCCGCCCACGACCTGTTTTCCCTCTTGGTGGCATTTCAGGCAGTTCCCCTCTCCTTCGACAAACGCGTGCGGTTGGGCCAAAGGACCCGGCGAGATGAGGTTGAACTCCGCAAAAGTTTTTGTCGGCAACAATCCGAATACGATTAGAAAGAGAAGCGCGTATCGCCAGTTTAGAAAATCCACCGATACCCCAACCGTGTTGAAGTATAAATATGAAGCGCGATCACGACCACGAGAAAAACCGCCAATACGACGTGAATGGCTCGCCACCACGAGAGGAATCCCTTAACTTTGCGAAAGAAGAACTGCTGGCGCCGCATTTTGGAGAGGCGCCGAACCGTATTCTTGAAATCGTTGAATGCCAGCCTGTCGGCAAATAGGCGTCGGCAGGAATGGAGATGTCTCCGCAAGGTGAGATTTTCGAACGGTCCGGAGACAAGCGTTCCGAAAAACGAGGCTGACGCGGGAATAGGCGCGGTAGCTGATTGCAGGAGTTCGTGGACGAGTTTGGGTTTCCCCATTTGCTCCAAGTAGGGATTGAGGTGGTTTGCGAGCTGCTCCATCCTCGATCGAAGTTCGGCAGCTTCCAAATATCTTCCGCCCTCCACCGGAATCAGGCCATAGATGAATCGACCGACGATTCCCGAGCTGACCACCAGGAGTACGGAGACATAGGAAAGCGTGGCCACCATGTTGTTGGATTGAAACGCCGCGTGAAACAAAATCACGATCGGGCTCATTAAGCCGACAAACATGTGAAACGTCAGCCAGTTCCGGATCGATTTCTTTCCCTTCATCCATCGCGCATGTTTGCGAATGGGATAGAGAAAATTAGAAAGCATGACGAGCGTGGCGACGATACCGACTCCATGCCCCCAGTTTCCTCCGGGTCGCAACGATTCATGGAGCGGAGAGCGGACCCTCTCCGCGATCGGGAGGCGATAGTAGTTCAACCCGACGTAGGTGAGATACCCGACAATGAGAATGCCGAAGACGGTTAGGCCGACGATCATTGACCGCCTCTTCTTCTCTTCCAAGACCACTTCTTGGGTGACCCGCGAAAGATCGAGCGAGGAGCCGGACGGTCTTCGCGCCGTCGGTATTCGCTCGGTTCCGAAATATCGCTTGATTTCGATTCCCAATTGCTTGAGGTACTCGGTGGGGACAATCCCTCCCGCCTGGACGATCACGAAATCGTTGGGAAGCTCGACCGAAGATCCCCGGACATCCAATGTGACCGCTTTCGGGCGGACCGCTTTCACATTGGAACTCATCAATGCGCGGATTTTTCCTCGCGCGATCAAGGCATCCATCTTTTCTTTGTTCGCCGGCCGACAGCGCCCGAACGCTGGACCGCGGTACGAGACGGATACCTTCGCGCTCGATTGTTCGGCCAACATGATCGCGCACTCGAGCGCCGAATCTCCTCCTCCGACCACGAGAACGTTCGCCCCGTTGTATTGTTCCGGGTCGATGAGGCGGTAGGTCACTTTTTCAAGCTCCTCGCCAGGCACATCCAACTTGCGCGGCGTGCCCATTCGGCCGATGGCCAGCACCACCTTTCGTGCCCGAAGAGCCCCTTTGTTCGTGACGACCTTAAAGGCTCCGTCCTGACCTTGAATGCCGGTCACCGCGATGCCGGTATGGGCCTGAACCTCGCCGGCACGCAATGCCTTATTCCAAGTCGAGAGCAAATCTTCTTTTGAAATTTCCGGCCGGCCAAACCATCCCAAGTAGGGAAGTTTCACCTTTTCCGTCATGACCAACTTCTGGCGGGGATAATTCGCGATCGTGCCTCCGAATTTTTCTTCCTTTTCCAGAAGTCGGAACTTGAGCCCCGCTTCCTTGCACGCCAGTGCCGTCGCCATTCCGGCTGGGCCGGCCCCGATGATGGCCACGTCCGTCGTACCTTCCTCGTTCGACCGACCCAGGATCTTCTTGAAATGCGCTGCAACCTGTAATCCTTGGGTGATGGCGTTCTTGATAAGTCCCATTCCACCCAATTCACCGACGACATGAACGCCGGCCCGACTGGTTTCGAAGAATTGGTCGATTTCCGGAAGGTCCACGCCGCGTTCGCTCGAACCAAAGACCAGGCGGATCGCGTCCACGGGGCATTCGAGTTCGCAGCGCCCGTGGCCGATGCAGTTGGACGCTTCAATGAGAGCGGCTTTTCCTTCGACGATTCCCAGGATGTCTCCCTCGGGGCAGACTTTGATGCAAGATAGGCTGCCGATGCACGTGTTCGGATCGATCACCGGATGGAGGGTAGGGGCGATGTGCAACTGTTGCCGGACCGATTCTTCATATGTCTGCGTGTCGCGCTTTTGGCGTACCATTCTCCGAGCCACAAACCAGAGCATTCCCGCCGCAACGGTTATGGTAGAAGCAAAAAGTATCGCTTCATGGCTGACGCCCAGAAATTCTTCCATCGATCGCCGTACCGGATTCTACACGTCCGACCTGCGAATGCCCTCAGATCATGCGGAGTTGTAACAGCGTTGAGGCTTCGCAAACCTCGGACGAATCTTTTCCACGGTACGCAAAAAGTTTCCCGACCAAAAGGGTCTTGTGATGCTTGAATTCGATCAAGAAGGATTTGACGCCATGGACCAGCGGACCTTAAGTACCATCATCGGAAAGTTCGACGGGGCCCCGTGGGCCTCGACACGCCTTCTTCCTCGATCAGCGGGGAAAGCGATACCGCTGGATTCCATCGGGGGAATCTATGTTTCGAACGGCTTGTCAATCGTGGCTTCAAGGAGTAAGCAATTCGAGGTTATGAGATGATGCGAAACGCGTAAGCGCAAAACTTCCGACGTATCAACATCCTTAGGTAAGGGAGGTACCGGCGTGCATTCGCCGACAACAACATACGTGTGCGCAGGGATTTTGGCGCTTTTCGCTGGAACCGCGCAGGCGGAAGTATTCCGGAGCGCACCTCTGAACGGTGGAAAGTTTTCGCTTGGGATGGAACCTGAAATTGCATTCAACGGCGACACGGACGCTTCGTTTTTCCTTCATGGTGGCTTTGGCGTCGGCCGCGGATATGGACTTCACGTAAAGATCGGGTTCGGACGCAGCCAGTTTAACGACGACGACGTCTATTTCGGGGGAATGCTCGATATTCCTCTCGTCCGGGACGGGCGAGGATATCCCGGCCTCTATGTCGCCGTGGGGGGAAGCACGCTGGGAGAGGGGGCGATCGATAGTCATTTGATCGTTCACAATGACTTCGGGAGAGTCACGCTCTACGGCGGGATCGACGACGCCGTGGTGTTCGTCGACAACCCGAGCGGCAACGATGTCGCTTTTCCGGTGGAGGTGGTGTTTGGGGCGGAGTTTACGGTAAGCGGACCCTTCCATCTCCTTCTGGAAGGCGGGATCGATCTTCACGACAGCGCGAACTTTATCAGCGGCGGGATGAAATTCTATTTTCCGTGAGAGGCTCCTTGCCCGGCCTACGAAGGCGGTGTGAGCTTTTTCAATTGAATCTGCAGGCCGTACACGGTCGCGAAGTCGGTCATGAGTTCCTGCGCTCGCTTCTCGACGCCCGATTTCAATTCCGGACTCAACAGGTCGCGTCGAACCTCAATCTTCACCGCCTCCAGAATCTTATTTCGGTCGCCGGGTGTAAGGCGACGCAAAAAGGTGTCTTCCTCTTGAAGAAAGTGGAAGTCGAGGTCGATCGACAAGATTTCCGGCTCCGGCAGCTTTGCCTCTACCTTTTTTGACGCCAAATCGGAGATGATTTCGGCCTTTTCAAGATTGTAGCCAATTTGGGCAGTACCCTTGGTGGCGATGACGCTTCGCTGTCCGGTCCACGGGACCGGGAGCTGTTGGATTTTCAAATTTTCTCTGCGGACTTCGTAAATTTGCGAAACCCGCGCTTCAATGACACCGAGTTTTAGAATGTTTTTGACTTGTTGGACGGCATCCAATCTGGCGACCTGTGGCTCCCTCGGCGTCCGGGAGGGGAGACGTAGGTATAACGCGACGCTGAGGGCGGCGACCACGCCGCACAGAAAAAACAAGGCATTTAGCTTTGCAGAGCCGGCGGGAGTCATGCAGCCGATTATCCTATCGCTTCCGGGTGCGATCCGGAAATGAAAGGGGGGATATTCCAACCTGCGGTGGGTGCTAGCCATGAAGGTCACACGGCGTCGGATACGCCCGCACAAAGGCTCCGTACGGGTCGTGGAGCAGGCGAAGCGGAGGGCTTTGATGAAAGACCCGGGTCCGGAATTCGACGGAGAGATGTTGACGACACACGAACGCTCGGGCATGAATCCGTCGTGAGCTTTTAACGGGGAACTATCCGGAGTCAATCGCTCTGGCTGACTTCAATGGGGACCAAGAAATTGATTTCGCCACCGCGGATCGAGGCGATAACATCGTATCTGTTCTTCTCGCGCGCTACGAATAGATAACTATGGACCTAAGCCCTCTTCGCCTCAAAGCTACCATCGCTTCCCCTGGAGCGAAATCGACCGAACTCGACTGGTTCGGGGGGGAAGAAGATCAGATCGTTCTCGCCCCTCTCTTCACCTTGAGCGAAGGGAACGGCGGAAAGGTGACCTTCTCCCTTCCGCAGGACTTTGAGCTCGAGCATTTAACCCGGGATCTTTCAGTCCCGGTGACCGTCGAGCAGAGCGAGATCACCGGGCTCGTCCTCCGCATTGAGGAATTTGAACTCTCCGAACAAAACCGATGGACCCAGCTTCTCAAACATCTGCAAGAGCGCATGGGGCAAATGGCGCGCGTTCATCCGCGTGTTATGGCCCCGGAATTCAATATCGGCGTTTGGTTAACGGGAAAAAACAGCGGAAAGGGGAAGATGTTCGACATCAGCCTCGGCGGTATGCGCGTGGTTTCCGATCTTACCGTTAGCGCGGGAGAAAAGATCGAGTTTCGATTTGAAATCCTCGAATCGCTCGATTGGGCCTCATTCGCGCAGGGGCTCTCGTGGAACGGAATCGTGAAAAGCACGCAGCCGCGCGGGTTCAGCATCGAGTTTTCCGAAAATCCGCCCTTCCGAGAATCGATGAAAAAACTGGTCGACGCTCTCACGAAGCGCCGAATGCGGCGCCTCACCTATCCACGCTATAACATCCACGAGTTTAATATCGAGGGCGTCGTGCAGCCCCTTCTCGAGAAAGTTCGACTCAAGGATATTAGCGTCTCGGGAAGTTACGTCCTCACGGAAAACATTTTGCCGATTGATTCCGCTGTTCTTCTCCAAATTCAAAAATCCCATCAGTTCAAAAGCTTGAACGAAGGTTTCGATTTCCATGGCCGTGTCGCGCGGATTACACCCGACGGGATGATCGTCGCCTTTATGGATATGCAGAAAGGGGACCAAGCACGGCTATCGGCGTGGACCGCGGAAGTCGCCGCGAAATTCCGCAAAGAGTCCGCTCCCAGGGAAGAAGGTCCGGCGCCGAAGTATACGCTTTCCGTGTCGTACGGAAGCGATCTCTTGTTCATCCGTGAATACCTCTACAACTTGAGCTCCGGCGGTCTTTTCATGCCGGGGGTTCCTCCCATCGACAAGGGGGAAGTGATTCGATTCGTTCTCGATCTTTCGGGAACATCGTTGGCCGAGAAAATTCCCAACCCCCCCAGTTTTCTCGGGACCGTGGTTCGGGCCACCGACACAGGCATCAGTGTTCAATTCTTGGACCCGGATAAAATTCGCGCGGAACTCGAAACCGTCATGGTCGATGTTCTGCGAAATCAGCAGCCACCGGATCGCACGAGCGCCGCCGAGCAAATTGCGGATGACATGTTACAGGACCTGGAACCTCAGTCTTCGCATCCCGTTCCGTTCCTCTCTCCCACTTCCGCCATTATCATGACGACCATTTCGATTATATTTATCGGTCTTACGATTCTCTACTATCGGCGAACACCACAGCCGATCGTTGTGGATCTGGACAGCCTCGCCGCGGGGCGGAAATCAACTGCGCCATCCGCCCCTTCGGAAACGGCGGCTGAAGCGGGGGCCGAGCATCCCGAAGAGGTTATGTTGATCGATGGGCCGTTCATGTTCCCCGTAAGGATAGCGGACATCGACGACGTTACGTATGACCCTAAGACAGGAGTGCGCGTTAAACTCAAGCAGGGTGCAGACATACCCGGCGAAGGATTGGCACCCTACCTTCCACGCGAACTCGCTCAGAAGTTAGGCCGACTCGAGGCTGAAGCGCTCCAGAGAAACGCCTCGCAAGCTGATTTAAATTCAATTTACCTCAAGCACGCCCCACCCCAGAGATGGAAACGATCTCCGGAATCTCCTTCAATTCCCTCGAAACGATAGAGTGTCATCATGGTAATAAAAATGCATTTCGGTCCACAAGGGTTCTCGTTCATCGAACTCCTTGTCGGGATTACGCTTTCGGCGATTCTTGGCGCCTTTGCGTACAAGGTATTTACCAGCACGCTATCGGTCCAAGTCAGTCAAAAAGACCTTTCCACATATCAAGGAACGGCGGCGGAAGCCCTGGAGGGCATTCGACGCGACATCAAGTTCGCGGACATCAGCCTTATAAAATCCGGTTTTCCTTCCATCTCCGTCCTTAATTACTCCACCAGTCCAAATATTCCGTACACTCCAAACCAGCGCCTGAGCGTTTGGTTTCCCGAACGAACCAAAAAGTTATTTACATTGACTCAGCCGTATGACTGGGCCGCGGGATTAAATCCTCTCAGTCCGACCCCTCCTTTTTTGGGTGGCGTGGGCTGGTGCGTGCCGATCTCGCCACTGGTCGATGCGACGGACCTATTTTCCTATGTCCCAGGCACAACTTATCCGAACTGGACAATCCTCTGGGCCCCCGGCTTAAGCCTCAACTACTACAGCAACCTGACGAGCTGCCACACCGATTCTGTGACTGGAAAGACCGATGGGGGAAATATTGTATCGTTGCCTGCTCAGTCACCGAACGACGGGCGAACGCGTTACATCCCCGCAAACGCGCTGATTGGCCGTCAACTCACCAGCCGAGCGGTCGGGTTGGTTTTTCCATTATCCGGAATTGGCGGCCTTGCCCCCGTCGCATCCGATATCGGCTCGATTTACACATACGTGAGTTCGTCCGCGACGTTAGGTGTGGACACCTCCTCCTCCCTCCCGGCCCGGACGTTGAGTTTCACGTTCGATGTCGCCGGGACTGAAAAGGCGAGTCTTACCACGGATAAGGATAAACGAGACGTTACGGCCATCAACATTAACGTCGGAGGGGCCGTGGAAACCCGCACCACCGACGGAAAACGAAAGGTGGTCGACGTTCCGTTTAAGTTCAAAGTGAAATTCGATTCGCGCAGCAATACGGACGCCTTTCCGACCGATACCAACCTCTTGACCCCGAATCTCGCGACCATTTCCGGGCGTGGTGTCGGCCAGCTTGCGGTCGATGACAAAGGAGGGAATGTTTATCTTTACGTGCCGACGGTCGAATGGTCGGCACTCGCCAATCCGATCGAAAGTTCAATCGGTCATATTACGGTGATCGATTCTACGGACGGCTCGGTGAAGAAGGATTGGATTCTGAAATGGAACTCCGTCAGCAACCCAGGAAACCCGCTTAACTTTATTCCCATGAAAGCTACAGTGGCCTCCTCCGGCATCGTCATCGGCGGTTACGCGAGAGACATGGACGCGGGACGAACACGCAGAGCCATTCTTTTTCACATTCCCCGAGAAGGTTTCGATCCAAACAACAAAATCAATTGGAGCGCTACCCCTACGTATCAAGTTCTTGGTGACGAAAACGCGACACAGCCCCCGGCTGTCAATGCCCCCGCTCGCTCCGGACAGCACCTCTATTACATGGCCGATACGAGCAACGTTGCGGTTACCGGTAACACGATCTATTTCGGGAGCTATACAAGAACCGCGGCCATCCTTTTAGATGATTTCTTTAATCGATCCCAGGTCTATCAAACGACGGTCGTTAACCCAACGAGTGCACCGACCGTTTCGGCGACGTATTCGATTATCGACGAATTTCCCGACATGTGGCCGCTCGCGAATTTGAATTATCTGTCCGGAAAACTATTGTCGGCCATGGCCATCAACGCTTCGGGGGACCATCTTTATAAATGTTACGATTGGGATTACCCGACCTGGGCCAATAGTTGGACAGATTTGAAGGGGGCACTCTATTCCGGTAACCCATTGACATCGACGTTTCAAGACGACAAAGGATCGCCCCCCGAATACGCTAAACTGGGGAGCTACGCAGAATTTTACGCTCAGGACGGAACGTGCACCGGAATGGATGTCGACAGCACGAACCGGCTCATTTTTACTAGCAAATTCAATTTTTACGTTTTCTCGCAAAGTCATATCGATGCCATTGTTACCGCTGTTGCGAATGGCACCACTGTCATCACTCGCCTCCTCTCTATGAACCCCGGGGCTGGGGGCGGATGGGCCACGGAATACAATGTGGGGGCGGATAATTTAAGCGAGGAGTCCGGACTCACGAGTTATGTTTTGCGCGGTGTCCAAGGGCTTGGTATCCGGAAACCGACCCCCGTGGGGCAAGCCTACGCTGAACTTTATTATTCTGAGGTTTCGTCTCCCGATCCCGCCGCGACCAGTAAGATCGGCAAATTCACCCACGAACCGATGGGATCGGTCCCCCGTTTTGTGATGGCGCTCGCCCCCGTAAAAACAGCCTCCCTCATGAATCAGGCGGCTCTAACCACGATGAGCCGCCAACCGGACGATCTCGGAATCTACGGCATGTTGATGCCTCCGTCTGGAGTCAGTTCTACAAACGCCCTCAGTCATGAGCCGTTCAATTGCGCGCCGCACGATCCTTATCCACCTTACACGGTAGCTACCGACCCATGGGACGACTGCATACGAAAGAAGCTCGGCGGACAATCACTCTAGCAGCCGTAACGTTGCTCGAGCTGATGGTTTCCCTGACGATCGCGGGAATTATTCTCTGGCTGGGGATTAGTGTCATGACGGGGTACATACCGCGGCAGAAATTGAACTCCCAGGCGCAAAAACTCAGAAATTTCCTCGTGGCAGCGCAGGACCGGGCCAAGAATTCTCAACAG
>DATDPG010000022.1 GCA_035292885.1 Bdellovibrionota bacterium
CACGTAACAACGCCATGACCAGCTTCGTCTTGAATTCTACCTCGTACCGCTTCCCTCTTGAATTCATCTTGCCTCCCTTGGCTCGAATTGTAATGCGGCGCCTCTAAATCTCCACCGTTCCGCTTATAGGGGGGCAATACAAAACCACCCCACTCAAAACCAAGAACAGACCCTACACATTCAAACCAACCCAGCACAATCAACACTCACAAAACGATTCCCAAAAGTAACCCTCAGACTCAAACAGAAACAACTCAGCTATCTACAAACCATCGCACATCAACGAGGCTATAACGTCCCCACTCTCATTCGAACTCTCGTCTTCGAGCAAGATATCCCTGCTCCACTCTTTTCGGACGAATTGGCACTTGCGCTTCACAAAGAGCTGCGCCAGATCGGGAACGACATCAACAAAGTCGCCCGCGCCATTGATAACGGCCTTCGTGAAGGCTTCAACGTCCACTTCGAACGCTTCGAACAAGCCTTCCTAAAATTCCAATCCAAAATCGCGAGGCACCGTGGCGTACGTTAAGGTCCATTTCGTCAAACATGTTCAGAACGTCCTGAATTACATCCAGCGGGAAATGGGATCACAGGACCTCGTCGATTCGTACAACTGCACGCCCAAAAAGGCCCCAGAGCAGTTTCAAGACATTCGCACGCTTCACAACGGCCAAGGTGCCGTAAACGGGATTATCAGTCCATGAGTTGATCGAACGTTTTTTGAGAAACGAAGGGAGGTGATATCATGCCTTTATCAAATCGACAGAGCCTCGCTGAAACAGTGTGGCTGTTGTCCTTGGCCTCAATCACGGCGACAGGGAGGTTGGGCTTGTAGTAGAGGACGTAATCGGCCCTCTTGGCTTCTCCGCGCTTCACATGCCTACCTCTGACAGTGACTCGGCCCTTGGTAAACGAGACTTCCTCACGGATTTGTTGCTGAAGGTTCCAACCAGCCCTTTCCAAAGCCGGGGTTATGAATTTGGAGCAAATGTCCCGCTCACTGAGCGATTTCTTATCAATATTTGTCATTCGCCTTGCTATCTAATCCCGTATTTACCCCGGCAAGAAAGGATTTGCTCGGACTATGCAACCACATGAAAGATAAGACAATTAGGAAATTTGGAGAACTGAGTATTGTCCGGCGCCTTATCATAGACTGGACACGACCGTTGTAATAGCATTACAATGCGTTGTAAAGGAGCAACAACAATGGCGAGCAAGCAATTCGGCGACTATTTTAAGGAACTACGGATCAAGAAAGGGCTCACTTTAAGACAGTTCTGTGAGAAATACGAGTTCGATCCCGGCAACATCTCGAAGCTGGAACGCGGGCTTTTCCCCGCTCCACATTCGGAAGAGAAGATGGAAGATTACGCGAAAGCGCTTGGAGTGAAGAAAGGCTCAGATGAATGGATCGAGTTCTTCGATCTGGCTGCCGTTTCCAACAAGGATCTCGGAATGATGAGGCTCAAGAACGAACAGCTCATCGAAAAACTCCCTGTTCTTTTCCGCACACTGGATAATAAGGAACTCACCGAAGAGAAGCTCGACAAAATCCTAGAGTTGATCAAGAAGGCATAATCCCTTGGCTATTAAGTTTATTCCTCCTGCTGAGATTGAAGCGGCCGCAGATTCCTTTCGTCGCGAGTGGGACCCTGCGGAGACGATTCCAGTTCCCATTCTTGAGGTCGTGGAACTCAAATTGAAATTAAATGTTGTCCCAGTCCTGGGGCTGATGCGTGACCATAATGTTGATTCGTTCCTAACTCGCGATCTACATGATCTTGTCATTGATCAAGAGATTTACATGTATCAAGAGAATCGAGCCCGATTCTCATTTGCCCACGAGGTCGGCCATCTCGTTATTCATTCGGATTATTTAAAATCGCTGAAAATCGACTCCATCGAAGCGTGGAAGCAAGAAGTACTCGGAAAAGGGTCCGGCCATGCACCCATGGAGACACAAGCCAACATGTTTGCCTCGTTTCTATTGATGCCCACGACGTTTCTCAAGGAAGAGTTTGAAAAACAGAAGAAATTCGTTTCGGATCATCCCCTTTTCAAACAGACCAAGGCGATCGACGACCGCGCGCTGGCGCAATACGTGGCAAAGCCGGTTGCGAAACGATTTGGAGTTTCGGAGGAAGCCGCAAATATTCGTCTGCAGAACTGGCTTGGTGGTCGGTAAGGATGGAACCGCAGCGTAAACATTAGGTCGGCTATTCATGGATCAACAAGCATACGAGGGGTTAATCCAACACGTATTTGACGTGTGGGTAAACCCGGAGATTGAGCGCCGAGCTTCGGCGGGCCTCATCAAAACCCCGCTACCCCTGTTCGCGGTACAAATCATTTGTCGAGTTGGTGCGAATAATGAGGTGCGTCTGAATTCCGAAGTAAAGGCGGTGTTCGAATGCAAGCCGAGACGGGCCATAAGTGCCGGTGAGGGTATAACGGAAAAGGATATCGAGGAGATCACGAATATTTTTCTGACGTCCGAAGATGAGGATGCCGGGCACATAACCGTGATTTTTGTTAACGGGCACGCCCATTTGGCATTCGACTTTCAGTACAACACCAGGAGAATCAAGGAACTCTTGGAGGTGGCGCGTGAGTTCATCGACACGGCCGGTCTTGCGCTAAACGCAGGGAATCAACGCGCGTTCGTCGAAAATCAGTTTAGGAAAATTCAAAAATCCGAGAGTTGTATGGGGCTAGGGAAGGGAGGGGGTTAAAGCGAAGAGAGAGGGTTTTCGAGTCCCCTCGGCTCCTGGGGGAACAGGAAAGGAGGAGGAATTCAGGAAGGGATGGGGGCCATGGCCCCCGGCGCGGACGGGAAGGGGTTGAAAAGAGGAAACGAATGCGAGGAACTCCGTTACCGGGCGATTCGCTGATCGAAATCGGCGTCGGATTCTTCTCGGACCTGGTTGAAATCCATCGTTTCGTAAGGAGCGGATTCTTCGGCGGCGACGAGGAAGGGGGTCTTTCCGTGGACGTCGAAGAAAGACGCGACGGGTTTTGGAGGCGGCGCGCGAGAGGCTTGGGGAACGAGAATTTCGATCTCTGCGGGGTGCGTCACGAACCCGAGGAGCTTCATTTCCTGGTGACAGTGCGGACATTCGATGGGGAGGTGGCCGAAGATCCGAGCCAAGAGGGTCGCCCAACGGGGCGTGAGAGGTTTTTCGGAAATTCGTTGGACCTGCGCCTTTGTTTCCAGGCCCAGGAATCGCCGAGTCGCGGAGGCATAGAGGCCGGCATAGCGGCGGTAGTGTTGGTAGCGGTCGGGGATGTGGACGGTGAGGTGAGCCAAGAATTCCACCGGGGAGAAGGCCAGCGTCTTTCCCTTGCGCGTCCGCAGCTGAACCGACGTAGGGGAGGAGCGCAGCTGGGATAACGAGACGGGGGTGCGAAACGCATACGCCAAGCGGCGGATGAGCTGCTCGCGGTCGGACGCGGGAAAGGGATCGGAGTGATGCACGTGAAAGCCCGAGTGAGGCCAACTCATGAGATTCGTGGCGGTGTCGTCCGACAGAACTCCGGCCTCGTGCAGCCGAGAGATGAGCGTAAAGCGGAAAATCTGGGTCATCTTGGGTAGATCCCAGAATCCCATCGGGTGAAAGACGATCCGGTCCCGGGTATCGAATGCGCCGTCAGCGGCCAGAAGATGCAGGTGTGTGTTCCAGTTGAGCTCGTCGCCGTGGGTTTGGATCAGGGTGATTAAACCCGGGCGGAAGTCCTTGCGGACTCGGCCGTTCCCTAAAGCCAGGGCGAACGTGCGATGGGCCGCCCAGACCATGTGCTTCAAGAGTTTTCGATCGTGCAGGAAATAGGGCCGGAGACGTTTCGGGATGGAAAAGGTCCATGTATGGACCCGCCCCCGTTTGCAAGGACAAAGTGATTTGAGATGGCCAAAGGAAGATCAGATGCTGCCATGTATCCGGCCTCTCTGTGGAGTCTTTCGATCTCCGGGCCCTGATGGAATGTGCGTTCTCGATCCTGATCAAAAACACGGCGTCGATTTCTCGCGCCCCTGGACCTTTCAGGTTTTTCGAGAACCGGCCTGACCTGTTTTGCCATCGTCTCACTCTTTGCCTCGCATCTGTAAGAAAGGGGTACCTCTACCTCTCCCGGAGTCGAAAGAATTCAACCACGGGAAAATAAACGAGCCGTTTTTTCTCTTTTCTCTGGTTCATTCGTGTCTACGCCTCCTGGACCCGATACGTCCCGCCTCGAGCCATCAACACCCAAAGGATCCGGGCGTTTTTGTTCGCCAGGGCTACACAGGCCCGGTTGTGTCCCCGGCGAGCTTCCAATCGTCGCAGCCATTCACTTCGAGAATCCTTTTTCGATCCTACACATCGCAACGCCGCTCGTGCCCCGTGAACGAGAAGTCTCCGGAGATACCCGTCTCCTCGTTTGCTAATTCCCAGGAGACGATCTTTCCCTCCGCTGGAGTGTTGCCGCGGAACTAATCCCAACGACGCGGAAAACGCTCGGCCGTTGGTAAAAACGTTCGGGTTTCCTACACTGGCAGCGATGGCACTCGCGGTCAGCGACCCGACTCCCGGAAGCGTCATCAGGCGCTGACACACCTCGTTCGTCTGAACCTCGATCTCGAACTTTGCATTGTAGTGATCGATCCGTTTCTCCAGGTCTTTGAGCTCTTCCCAAAGATCCGCAATCACTCCACGAATTCGATCGGTCAAACCGTTCTCCGCGTCTTCCAGAACACGAGGAAGGATTCGCCGCAACACCCGAACGCCTTGGCCCACCACCAGACGGTCGGTGGAAGCTCAGAGATGAACGCTCGGAATTTCTCCCGACGAAGGCTTCGTTGAAACAGGGTTCGCCCCCGTTCATTTCGCCCGGTCACCTCGAAAACATTCTTTGCCAAATCGATTCCCACTACGCTAATGTCTTCCATTGGACTCTCCCTTTCTGAAGGTGAATGATTGTTGAATCTTCATTCTGGCTCATTTGAAGCCGCCACGTAAGAAAGGGCGGGTCCATTCCATTAAAAACGATGCGGCACCTCGGCCAGCGTGTGTTCGATCAGATCTTCGGCCCAGAGGAGAATTCGCTTCTGATGACAGGAAGGGCAGAAAAGCCTCGTCTTGCACGAGAACGGAACGATTTTTTTCTGCGAACACGCCTCGCAGACCTACACGGCCACGCCCTCCCGGGGATCGCCGCAAATGAGGAAGCGTTCGATCGTGTGATCGACACACGGGCGAAAGAGGGCAAAGGAGGGTTGAAACCGAGAAGGATAGGCGCGCTGAAAAGGGGCATAGTGATCGTAGAGAACCAGGAACAGAGGGCTCTGATGGAACACCCGAGCGCGATACTCGACCCAGACCTGTGGCGCGGCAGGCCCCGACATACCCAGGAGCAGAACAAGGAGCGTGCCCTCGGGAGACTCCCGCGAACCCCCCGGGCGTCGTTCGAAAGAATCCAAAAAGGAGGATCGGGCGGTTCCGAAAATCGGTCCGGCCGTCCGGTCGGTCGAGATCCAGGGTTAGTGCGCCGCGCGCTGAAAGACGGAATCCTCCAACCGGGCGACCCGCTCTTCTAGTGTCACGTGTCCCACGGAATGTACTCGGATCTGTTTCTTTTGGACGCGGCCTTCACTTCCTCGGAAACATTTATAGTTTCAACGGCGATCCAGGCCGGTCTTCGACAAGGCGAAATCCTCGGCCTTAAATGGGAAGACATCGACTGGGTTCACCGGCAGCTATATGTCCGACGTCAGTACACGAATTACGATTTCGAGGAGCCGAAGACAAAATCATCGAAACGTTCGGTGACGCTCTCCCGGGATTACCTTCGGGAGCTGAGCGCCGGGCAGAAAATCTGCCCCTCCCACGCGACTTCTGGAGGATCTCGCCTCTCAAGAGGCGTCGCTCATCGACTATGCCCCGCCTGTTACAACCTCCCCAGCCACCACGAGATCGCAGCTCGCGATGCCGGGTGTTTGAACGCCGAGTCGATTCCTAAAAGGAACGCCATAACTAATTCCGGCTCTCGGGAGTCTAACCGGTCTCTGGAACTACGTTTGGTGTCCTGCTCTTAATAATCTTGACTTTTCCCGGCATTGCGACTCCCATTGGCGCGTTCGACGCAGCGCATGATCAAGAGGTCACTATCGCCGTGGGGGGTCGGCGCGCTTTTCGTCCTGCTCTTTCTTCAGGCGCTCGGGTGTCACCAAGAAACGCCAGACCGGTATCCTCGTGCCGCACGTCTCGCAAGAGCCGGGTTTCACGATGATTCGGAGGCGATTGTTGTTCTCCGCTCCGACACGATTGCGGAGATGCAGCGGGCCATGGCCACCGTCCACGCCTTTGGAGGGAACGTCACCCAGGCCATTGCGAATTCCGTGTTGTTCGCCCAGGTCTCGCCGTCCGTAAAGCCTCAACTCCTGCAAGCGGATGAAAACATCGTCGCCGTGGAACATGGCGAAATGGAACCACATCATTATCGCCGTTATGGGAAAAGCGTCGCTGTCGGCATCCAAGCGTGGAATCATTATCTTCGAGAAAAGAACAAGAAACCCGCTCTTCCTCCCGCTCAAGATTTGAGTGAACCGTTCCACGACGATCTCATCATTCCGAGCGACCTTCCCAAGACCAGGCAGGAAAAGGAGAAACGGGAGAAGGAATACCTGAAGCAATGGGAGCGAAATAAGAAAGAGTTACAGCGCAAATACAAGGTGGGGAGTTCGGAGACTGAAGCGATTACGCCGACGGCCTTTGGGCAAGGTTACGGCGCCGGCTTTTATGACACGAGCCTCTATATGTCCGGCCTCGTGGCGGTGGGAGTCTTCTTCGCTGGAGCCGGCTGGACCGACCCGCAGATGGACAGTGCCATGGCCGAGATTTCGACCGGCCTGAGGTTATTTAGTGAGCTCGAACCGAGCGCGAGACTCGCGTTCATCATTGTCGACGAACGGCTAACCCCTCTTCCGTCGATATCTGACTGGTGGACCTACGCCAACAATCTTCGAAATATTCATCTGAGCCATTGGGCTTACTTCATTGAGATGAGAACGGGAACTGGCACCTCGAGCGCCGCTCTATTTGGCCCGTGGACCCGCGTATTCCAGGACGCACTTCCCGACGGACGTGTCCTTCGCCACGAGACCGGCCACATTTTTGGCGCAATCGATCAATATACGAATTACTCCCCTGTAGAACGATGGGGATATCTAAACTCCGTCAACGCGAACTCCCGGGCGAACGACGGAAGAGGCTTTTTCGGTGGAGCCGGGGAGGGTTTAAGCGACCTTATGCTCGATTTGGGTCCGATCGGCGTTTACACCCGTGCCCAGATCGGTTTACGAGATCGCGATGGCGATGGCCTCCCGGATCCTTTAGACACCGTTCCCAATACAAAAATTCTGAACCGCACCGGCTCGTATCAGCTTGTGTATTACGGCCGGGCTGAAGATCTCCCCCTTTTAAATGAATATTCTGCCTATCCGATTTACAGCAGTGTCACGATCAACACCATTCTGGATGTCGAATGGCGGGTGAACGGCGGAGGGTGGAGTCAGGCCCTTGCACTCGACGGCTTTTTTGACGGAAGCGTGGAAGACTTCGGCTTCGGGCTTCCGCCGCTCCCGGATGGAACGTACACAGTTGAGATCCGCGCGATCAACGTGGTTGGAAATATTGAGACCTCGTATGCCCGGGATGTGGTCACCATTACGGACAGTCCGGTCGTTAACGCTCGTCCCTTTCCATCGTTTACCGTAATGCCTTCCGTCGGATCGGTGGGGACGATTTTCACACTCGATGCTTCCGCGACCACCGACCTCGAAAGCCCGGCCAGCACGCTTCTCGTGCGATGGGATTTCGAGGGCGACGGAGTCTGGGATACACCGTTTTCGGCAAACAAAGTTCAGACTGTTCAGTATCCAACGTACGATTTCAAGACGATCGTTCTCGAAGTCGTCGATCCACAAGGAAACGACCAGCAGACGACACGAGACCTATTTGTCTTCCTGGGGGATCTTTCTCCCATCGCGTCGCTTGTCGTTCAACCCGAAAGCGAACATGGGACAGGTAAGAAAACATTGGATGTGACGCTGGATGCGTCAGCCACGTTCGATCCAGAACTTGGCCCACTTCAATTCCGCTGGGATTTTGAAAATGACGACGTCTGGGACACGCTCCCTTCGAGCCAAGCGCAAGTGCAGCATTCTTATCCGTTGGTACGTCCGGGACTGCTGGGAGTGTACGACACTCCCCACTCTGCACAGAGAGTCTATGTTGTGGGGAGCACGGCGTACGTCGCTGACGGCTTGTCGGGGCTACAGATCGTCGATGTAACCAATCCATCGAACCCAGTCTTCATCGGAAGCCATGATACGCCAGGCTGGGCGTACGATGTTTTTGTCTCTGGCACGGTGGCGTACGTCGCAGACGGCTCCAGCGGACTTCAGATCCTCGATGTCAGCAATTCTTCGAGTCCATCCTTTCTCGGGAACTACGCGTTCAACGGTGAAGCACTCAGAGTGTTCGTTTCCGGGACGACGGCCTTCGTCGTGGGTGGAAACCTGGGCGGTCTACTCATGGTTGACGTGAGTGTTCCCACACAGCCGGCTTTGCTCGGAACGTACCGCCCCGGGGCGTCACAGATCCGAACAGGGTTTCTCGTAGGTACAACCGCTTATCTCGGAAACGCCAACGTCTTGGAGATCGTGGATGTCAGCAACCCCGCCAACCCGCTTCTCATAGGAAGCCTTTTGACCGCTGGCGTCTTCTCAAACCTGCATGTCGTGGGTACCCTGACGTATTTGGCCGGATTTCCCTTTCAGATCGTGGATGTCGCGGATCCGACCAACCCCGTTCTCTTGAGCACGTTTTCTGGAAATGTCAGAGACGTATGGGTTGCCGGCTCAACAGCCTACATCGGCCATGCTTTCCAGGGTCTCCAAGTGATTGATGTCAGTGATCCGCTCAACCCCGTCGCGAAATCGAATCTGTATTCGAGCTTTGCGAACGGTCTATGGATTTCGGGGACCATCGCTTATGTCGCGGCAACATCACCGGGACTCGAGATTCGCGATGTTGGAGACTTAGAGATCGTTCAGCAGACTCACGCTCGCGAGATCAAGATGGAAGTGACGGACGCCGGCGGCAATTATTGGCGGAGCGTAAGAAACGCCTGGTCCAATACGTATAACCATCTTCCTGTCTTGAATCCGTTTACGATCGCGTACGAACCTGTGGCCGAGGCGACATTTTTGGGTTCTTTCTTAAACTCGTCATTCAATAAGCGACTTTTCGTGTCTGGCAACACAGCTTACCTTGCGGACAACAGCCCGCAGCTCCAAATCATCGATGTCAGTGATCCCTCGAATCCGATCCTACTTTCGGCTCCAGCCCTTCCCGCTCCGGGCGTCGCGCGCGGAGTCTTCGTGTCGGGGAATATAGCGTATGTGGCGGCGGAGCAGGCTGGCCTTGTCATTTACGATGTCACCGATCCCGTGCAACCGATTTTTCTTTCGCGAATCGGCCCGCCTCAATCGCTCCCCAACTTTGCCATCGACGTCCATGTATCCGCCTCCATCGCATACATAACTAATGGAGGGGATGGCTTGGTGACCGTCGATGTAGGTAACCCTGGGGCGCCTGCGTACCTAGGCAAGCTCGACACGCCAGGTGCAGCGCTGAGCGTCGATGTTGCTGGAGATGTTGCCTACGTGGCGGACCAAATGAACGGCCTGTACGTCATCGATGTATCAAATCCTCTTCTTCCTTTTCCAATCGGCGGCTATAACACGCCGGACACGGCTCAGGACGTTCAGCTGTCTGGAAATTTCGCTTACCTCGCCGACGGTCTTTCGGGCCTCTTGATTTTTGACGTGACAAATCCCGCGTCTCTCCTGCTCGTCAATTCCGTGGACACGCCAGGGACAGCCCAGGACGTGTTCGTTTCAGGAACGCGCGCGGCTGTGGCCGATGAGCAATTTGGCCTGCAGATCATCGATGTGACCAACCCAAATAATCCAGCCTCGCTTGGAAGTGTTGCTACGGCAGGAAATGCCCGAGCTGTACAGCTGGTCGGTACAAAGGCATACGTTGGCGACGCCTTTGGGGGAAATTCCGGCCTGCAAATATTCGATTTACTTTTCGGAAACGGCGTGGTGGCAAAACAGACGACCGCCCAGGATCCAGATTTTAATACGACATGGGATGGGCTTCTGGAATTCAGATGGGATGTTGACTCCGACGGAAGTTATGACACCCATTTCTCCGCTCAAAATCTCGACCGCTTCGTCACGTTCGATCGGCGCAACGACCTGCCGATTACGCTTGAAGTACGAGATCGCTTCTTTGCCACGGATCAAGAAACGCGCGTGTTTCATACGCCTCGCTTTGTTCCGGCGATCGAAGGGAAGGAAATCTTTGTCACCGGAGGAAAGGGTTTCGACTACGCCGTTTGGGCACAGGACGTCGATGGGGAGAGCGTCACATTAACAGCGGTCCTCGCCAATGGCGATCCTCTCGACTCGATCGGCGCGACATTTGTCGATCTGGAAAATGGTAAAGGCGTTCTTTCCTGGATAACGAATAAAGAGCAAATCGGTCTGGAGGTAACGATCACGTTTACGGCCTCGGACGGCATTCTTTTGCATTCCGAGAACTTTGAGGTGAAGGTTCTAAAGCCAGGGGGAGGTAACGGCGAAAAGAAGAAAAAATGACCGTAGAATCCTCTAAACCCACCTGACACATTTTTTTGATCACCCGTCCGAGTGTCAAGAATGTTTCTTGATGTACGTGACAATTTCGGCAGCCAAGTCATATCGCCGCAATGGCGCGACCAGGTAAAAGTGTCGAATTCCTTCCTCAAACGCAACATCGATCAGTTCTTTCGTGACGCGAATTCCCTCTCGCTCGCCTTCCGATTTCGACAACCCGTCGAACCGATTCCGAACGTTTTCAGGGATGCGAACCCCCGGAACTTCGTTGTGAGCCTAAAAGGAAATTTCAAGAATGGGAGGATTGTACGGAAGGATGAAGCCCGGGGGTTGGGAGGGAATATAGACGCGACCGATGTGAAAAGGGAGACGAACGAGGATGG
>DATDPG010000023.1 GCA_035292885.1 Bdellovibrionota bacterium
ATCGAGGGCATTGTGGAAAGTCTGCTGAACGACAAAACTTTTGAACCAACGACGATACGCAAAGAATTGCGCGGCGTTCTCAATTCGACGGAAGATTTAACTCGATTTGTCTCCCGCATACTCCACCTGGCGAAGGTGGAGCGCCCCGAATATCAGCTTCGGATCGCCAGCCGAGACGTCAATCCGATCGTCGAGCGAATTTTGGAAACCCACCAGGCGCTCGCCAAAGAAAAAAACATCTCGATGGAAGCTCATTTGGAACCGCTCTTCCCCGTCTCGATGGACGCCGAATTAATTCAAGAGTCGATCGCAAATCTCGTCGAAAACGCGATCAAGTACACGCAAGAGGGCGGACGGGTCTCCATCTCCACGCAGGAAGTCGGGGACTGGGTTCAGGTGAATGTGTCGGACAACGGTCCCGGCATCGCCGCGGAAGACCGAGATAAAATTTTCTCTAAATTTTATCGAGGGGTGGACGTGAAAAACAAGGGGATCCGGGGCAGCGGCCTCGGCCTGTATCTCGTAAAATACTTCGTTGAATTGCACGGCGGGACGATTGAGGTGTCGAATAACCCGGATGGAGGCACGGCGTTCACCATCAACCTCCTTCGTAAATAGATTTACGCGCCTCGCCCAGGACGAAAATTCAGAGCCACAAAAAAGACCTCCCGACTTTCGGAACGGGAAGCTTTCGGCTTTTGAGACTTCACGAATTCGAAATGCATCTCCATTTGTTTTTGAAACTCGGTCCCATGGGCGCCTTGGTACATTTTGCACACAAATGTGCCTCCACGGGCGAGAACGGACACCGCAATCGTGAGGGCACAACACGAAAGCTCGAACGAACGCTCATGGTCGCCGGCGGGGTCCCCTGTGGTGCGCGGCGCGACGTCACTTAATACAACATCGTATTCCTTGGCCTTCTCCGTGACTCGATCCGTGTCGATCCTGCAGATATCCGATTGCACGAACTCGACTTGCGGGGAGGCGACGTCGGCACGGAGAGCATTTACGTCCACGGCTACGATGAAACCCTTTTCACCCACGCGCGAGGAGGCGTACTGCAGCCACGAGCCGGGCGCGGCCCCAAGATCCAGAACGCGCTGACTCGGCTTCAGAATCTTGTACTTTCGATCCAACTCCTGAAGCTTATAAATAGAGCGGGCTTCAAATCCTTCGCGTTTCGCTTTCCGATAAAAGGAATCGGGTCGGCGCGGGGTCACCAGTTGACCCCGAACCAGATATTAATCGAATCACCGCCGAGAAACCCTTGGGAGAATCGAAATACAAGGCCGAATATCGTCGGCACGTTCACGAAGTATCCGACGGAATAATCGATATCCATCTTGTCCTCATTGTACCAAGCCGCGCCGACATCCCCGTAAATCCCGCCGCGAATATCAAAGTAGCGAGTGAAGAAACCGAACACTTGATCGAGCGGGTCGAAGAACTTCGCTCCCAAGATATCGAAGATCGGAACCCGGAGATCCTCGCTGGCGACCCAATAATTTTGCCCCTCCAGATCGTCGAATCCGAATCCGCGAAACGACACGTTTCCACCCAAGAGAAAGACGTTCATCAAATCTCCCTGGCTCGTTCCTCCGACGATCCGATGGGCAAAACCGAAACGCGGAAGAATCTCGTTGTACACGCGAAAATCAAGGTTCGCGTCGATCGACGCCAGGCCCAGACTCCCCGTATCCAGACCTGTTTCCGTTCGGAAAAAGAAACGGCTGCCGCTGACCGGACCGTGTTGATCCCAGATCGTGACATCGTAGGAGTACACGGCGCCCCCTTTGATGATGTAAAACGCCCGATTTTCCATCTCGGGCGTCACGAACTTCAGCGTGTCGATCCTCTGGCGGCCGTATTCCTGAATTTCGAACTGGGAAAACAGCGTCACGGACCGGTACCGGTCCAGGATGAAGAACTTCGCCGCTTCAAACCCGTAATCCTGGATCTCTTCGCTGGAATTGTAACGGAACGAATAACTCATCTGCTTCACCAGATCGACGTAACTGACCGACGCAAACCGGTCGCTGGAAAGGAATGCGGCGTTGACAAAGAGGCCGACATCGCTGAAGAGGTTGTCGGCGAAGCCGCTGACGAAAAAGCGGAAATCTCGGCCGTCAAAAGCGGCCGCCGCGGTCAACGATTGAAGCTTGAATTTCGTCCGAGCGGGCTGTCCTTCCAGAATGGACGGCGTGAGCCCGGGCTCCCAGATCTCCGGTTGATATGTTTTGAGAGAAGGTTTCGGAAATGCCTGCGCCCGAATTTGATCGTCTTTCACTTCCGGGTGGATAACGTCAAATCCATCCAGGACATGAGCCTCAGCCTTCCCCGGCTTGGCGATCGGTGCTTCCTTTAGGATCCAACCCTTTTCGTCCTGTCCCGCCCAAACCAGATTTTTACCAAAGACTCTGGGGTCGATTTCGTCTCGTTTTTCGCGCGAAAGCAGTTGAGATTTTCGCGTCGGTCGATCGTATTCGAACAGTTGAAAGCGATCCCCCGTCAGCGAACTATAAAATATCTTTTGATTCTTAATCGCATATCCGGCGGTCGGTCCTGCAATCGTCTCCACCGACTTCGGATCGGGCCGATACAAAAATAATTCACGCTCGCTTTCCAAAAGAAACGATCGATCCGAAAGAAGCTCTCCTTTTTGGAGCGGATCGAAGCGAGAACGAACCCCTTTCTTCCACGCCCAGTCTTCTTCCTTTTCCGGTCCGGCGGGGACTTCCGAAAACGTAAGATAGCCCCCGCGGAAGGCTACGCGACCGTACTGGATACCGCTTCCCGAAAGATCGACCGGATCCGCTTTTCCAAACGGGTACAGCAAAAGCTTTTCCGGGATTCCCGATTTGCCGGCCGGGCGAACGCGGAGCGCGATGTCTCCCGTCTCTCGATCGATCGCCGCCGTGACAACCCTCTCTCTTTTGCCATGGTTGAGGGCCAACCGCGACGGGACCTCCTTCCCGCCGCCGTATTGATGCTGAATCCAATCTTCCCCTCCCACCGTGAAAATAAGGAGAGAGTTGTCGTGCAAAAAATCAAAGGCGACGTTCCCCGGATCCCACGATCCAAGCCCGCGTACCGTGGTTTCTCGGTCTTCCGTGGCCGGCCGGAAATAAATCGTGTGCCCCCGAAGCCATGCGAACCGGCTCTTATCCGGAGACACGCGAAAATGCCCTACGCCAAAGTCGATCTCCTCATATTTCTTCTTCCGGCCGTCGTACAGTTGAAGAACCAGGTCACGAAACGGTTCCTCGCCGATGGCGAGCAGAATCTTTTCGTCGGTCAGGAACACCACCCATTGAAGCTGATCGGAAAGATCCTCAAGCGGCCCGCTCTCAATTTCCTCCAATTCCTTTGTGTCGAAATGATAGATGACGACGCCGACATCCGGTTTGTCCTGAAACTTCTCGTAATCGGTCGCCAATCGATTGTTGACCAAAACGAGTGCTTCCTTCCCATCCGCTCCGACCCATACCCGGATAATGGGCCTGCCCGAGAGTCGATCTCCAATCAACGTATTTAAAGTGTCCGGAAATCGCTTCCGGGCGACCATGGTGGAGTCGAGCGATTCCAATGCCCCACTTTCTTTTGAACCCATGACGAAAAAATGTTGGCGATCATCCAGCTCGACCTTCTTGGATCCCGGCATTCCCCTTTCCGTATTGAACAGAAGCTGTCCTTCTAATTTCGCGACGCTTTGAACGGTAAACGGGTACTGCTCGTACCCGATGACTCCTTTGCCTTCCAAAAACTGCAGGCCGTCCGGCAACGGCGTGGCTGAAGGCGGCGGCGTTGGCGAGGGTTGTGGCTCCAAGCGAGCGAATCCGTCATGAAACGAAACCACGTGGGAAGGCCCACTTGGAAGCTCCAATGCGAGGCGCTTTTCCGCCGTCGGGAGAGGCGCCGCATAAATCGTCGGCGACATCCGCTTGAAACCGTTGAACAGCAGGCTATTCCCCTGACCGAATGCGGGATGGAGGGCTCCCACTTTCATTTTCGTCAGGCGCCACTTCTCCCCCGAAGAGAGATCCATCTGAAACAGGTCGAACGTCGTGTCCGGATCCGCGACAAATAGAATGAACTTCCCGTCCGGGGAGAACCGGGGTTCTTCTTCTCGAATTTCTTGGGTCTCGGTAATCGGTTTCATCACCCGGCCGTCGAGATTGAGAAGATAGAGGTTGCGATCAAAATGAACTCTTTCGCTCGTGCGATCCTCCTCCCGCGAGAAAACCAATTCATTCCGTACGGGAGAATAATCGAGCCCCGAATAGTGCATTTGCCCCGTGGTCAGCGGTTCCAAACGGCCCGAAACCCGGTCGTACCGATAGATATTCGAAAACCCGGCGGCATATCCGATGAAAGCGATTTTGCTCTCTCCTACGAAAACAGGATCGGAGAGCAGCGGAAGGTCGGAGAACCCGTACTCCGCCTCATCTCCGAGTTTGAATTTGCGCCGCTCTTCATCGAAGCTGTAAGGAACGACCCGCAAGACATCCCGCGCCGAACGTTTGATGACGTATACAATGTTGCGATCGTCGATCGAAGCGCCTTTACTGAAGTAGCCGAGCGATTCGTTGTGCATTCGGCGGTCGGAAACGACTTTCTTTCGAACCAATTTTCGCCCTGGCGTGTAATGGTTCACGTAAATCGCGTTCCGCGGCCCGGAAGCTCCACCGGAAAGAAAGAACGGGCCATGGCTATCCAAGAGGACCCTTTTCTTATCCACGACCTTCGATTCGTCGATTAGATCTTTCCGCGTCAGCAGGTCGCCGTATCGTTTGCCGAGAGCGGAGAAGACTTTGTTGTCGAGTTCCTCGGGCGTCATTCCCAGGGATTGTTTCAGGTTTTCCTCAAAATCTTTTGAGGCGGCGTTGTCGTAAATCTTCCGAAATCCCTCTTCGCCGTACTCGTCCCAAATCAGGTTCGCCGTGAAATTTCCCTGCTTGTACATGAGCCAACTCCCCTGGATCTGCCAAAGGTCGTCCAAGTGAAAATAGAACCCGTTCACGAAGGCGTCGCGAATCGTCATCTCCGCCTCTGCGTCCCACTTGATCGAATTCGTCTCCGCCGAGCCTTCGATAAACCAAAGGGGAAGTTTGCGGGCGCTCTTGGCGATTTGATAGACGTGGGTTCCTTCGTGTTTTGAAACGTGCGCGAACTTCTGTTTCTCCCCTTCAAATGGGAAGGTTACCCGGCGCCAGGCAAACAATTCCGTCAGCCCGCCCAGCGATTCCGGAATCGGGCCTTCCACGATATGCGTCTGCTCGAAGTCGCGGCGAGTTTGGTAATAAATAATCGGAATCTTCTTAATGAAACGGTTTTCCACGCCGAAAATCCGGTTGTTCCGCTCGTGTTCCTCTTCGAGGTACTGAACCAGCTGCTGGAGCACCGCCTCTCCGGCCGAGTACGTATAGAAATCGAAGTGCGCCGACTCAAACCGTTTCCACTGGAATTCCGTATACGACGGCTTTTTTTTCCCCCAATAGGGGATGGGGAGAAACATCGTCCGACGCTCCCTCCCGGTCGTCGGAAAGATGATCCGGATAAAATCCTCGATCAGATCACTCCCCTGCGCGTACCCGCCTCGGATACGAAGGGCATCGTCGTAGCGAAGAAGATCCATCGGCATCCCTGCCGTGGACTCGGCTTCGATCAGCTCTTTAAACGTCGGGGGTGGCTCGTCGTTGAGCGATACCGTTTCTCCCCCGTCTCCCGCATAAGCCGTGGGGAGGGAAAGCAGGAATCCGATCAGCAGAGCCCTTTTCACAGGTTAACGGCTGCGCAATTTTGCCTGGGTAAGTTTCTCGATGTTCCAATGGACCGGGATCTGGGTCGGCAGACCGCTCTTCTCAAAAACGACGTGCCCCTCACGAACGCCGTACTCAAACAGTTTCTTCGTGACCTCGACGTCTTTCTTGCAATATTCCCGGACCAAATCCAGGCGCCCCTCTTTGACCCAGCGAAGAGATTGAAGCCCGTCGGCGCTCTTGGTCTCCCCTAAGGTCGCCTTTGCCAAAGAATCGAGTTTCAAACGAAACCCAAGCACGTTCTCGATCTCGAGCAGCATGTCGAGATTGGGCAACGCGATGAGATTTGTGTCCGAATATCCCGAAAGAACCTTGTAGTCGAAACGAACGTGGTTGAAGCCCACGATGAGATCCGCACGGCGCAGATGATTCACGAGTGACGGGACGTCCTTCTCCTCATACACATGATATTGCCCGTCCGAAGTGTCATAACAGACGCCGCAAGCCATCCCCATTCGTTGAACGTTCGACCACCCCCCCACTTCGTCGGCCCCGCGAAGCGTTTCCAAGTCAAAAACGACAACCCGGGGGGATTGTTTGGGCGCGCCCAGGGGAAGTGAAAACTGCTCGGTCATGCGGAACGAATACTAACATAGCTTTCGCGCCAAGTACCCAGGAACGCTGGATTTTGGGGGAGGAGCGTGGTAACGGAAAACCCCGAAGCGGGAGTAATTCAGCGGTAGAATGCCAGCTTCCCAAGCTGGACGTCACGGGTTCGAGCCCCGTCTCCCGCTCCACGGTGGGTCTTTTTTCCGCGCCGCTGCGTTCTCGGCGGTTCGAAATCCTCACGATGAACCCCATATCGCTCCGGTTTCTCACCGCCTGCGGCCTTGCGGCGCGAAAAAAATCCTCCACCTTACTGGCAGATTGGCCGTCGTCTCGCGGGCAAAAACCTGCACCTTACTTGCTGAGTGGGAGATGGGCGAGAACCCACGTCATCGCGAGGTCAGTACCCCCAGGCGATTTGACAGTGGATCATAACATTTGGTTATTGTTATCCTGGTTCAAACGCAGGTAAGCGTGGGAAAAACAGAATTCTAAATGGCCAAGAGGGACGAGCGCAGGAAGAGGATCTCCTTGGCCGAACTTCTTCGCCGATCTCTTCGTCTCCTTCTTACGTCCAAGCGAACAACCCCCTGGATGCGTTACCAAGGCTTGGTGGAGTCGGGGGACCCACAGTCCAGTCAACACATAGACGAAGTCATCTATGGCCGGAAAGACTAACGCCTGCCGTGGCGCCGCCTTGCCCCCGCAAGGCGATGCTCTATACTCTCGCCTCCATGCTCAAGAGCAAAGATTCCTTTGGGGCCCGTTCCACAATCAAGGTCGGCCAGCGCTCGTTCGAGATCTTCCGCCTTTCGGCTCTCGAGAACAAAAGCCTGCGGTTATCGGCTCTCCCCTTTTCACTCAAAATTCTCTTGGAAAACCTTCTTCGGAACGAGAACGGCGTTTCGATCACCGCCGACGATGTTGAAGCGCTCTGCCGGTGGGACCCCACGGCGACGCCGTCCAAGGAGATCGCGTTTGTACCGGCCCGTGTGCTGCTTCAGGATTTCACCGGCGTTCCCGTGGTGGTCGACCTCGCGGCGATGCGCGACGCGATCCAGCGGATGGGGGGAGATCCGGGGAAAATTAATCCCCTCCAACCGGTCGAGCTGGTCATCGACCATTCCGTTCAAGTGGACATGTTCGGATCCGCCGGCGCCCTTGCTCAAAATTCAAAAATCGAATTTGACCGGAATCAGGAACGCTATGGTTTTCTCCGCTGGGGACAAAAAGCTTTTCAGAACTTCCGCGTCGTCCCACCCAGCACGGGAATCGTCCACCAAGTGAATCTGGAATATCTCGCCCGCGTTGTCATGGCGGCGGAAGATGGCGGTCGGGCCAGCCTTTACCCCGATACGGTCGTGGGTACCGATTCACACACGACGATGATCAACGGTCTGGGTGTCCTGGGATGGGGAGTCGGCGGCATCGAGGCCGAGGCGGCGATGCTGGGCCAACCGGTCTCCATGCTGATCCCTCAAGTGGTGGAATTTCGTTTGACGGGCCGCCTTCCGGAGGGAGCCACGGCGACGGACGCTGTTTTGCGCGTCACCGAAATGCTGCGGAAAAAGAACGTCGTCGGAAAATTCGTGGAGTTTTGCGGCCCCGGCCTGGCCGAGCTTCCCCTGGCCGATCGCGCCACGATCGCCAACATGGCGCCGGAATATGGAGCGACCTGCGGCATCTTCCCGGTTGACCGCAATACTTTGGAATACTTGCGCCTCACCGGCCGATCGAACGAGGACGTCGGCCGGGTCGAAGCTTATATGAAGGAGCAACAGCTTTTCGAAACCGGGAACCATCCGGATGTGCGCTTCTCCGACACGGTGGAACTGGATCTCGGCACTGTGGAGGCGAGCCTGGCCGGGCCGAAACGGCCGCAAGATCGCGTGACACTCAAGAATGTAAAAAAATCCTTTCTAAGCGCTCTCGCCGAGTTTGATAAATTAAAAACCGTTCCGGAGGATGGGGAGGTCGGAAACGGATCGGTGGTCATTGCCGCGATCACAAGCTGCACCAACACATCCAATCCGTCGGTCATGATGGGGGCGGGAATTTTGGCCAGAAAAGCGGTTGAACGGGGCTTGAGGTCAAAGCCCTGGGTGAAAACAAGCCTGGCTCCCGGTTCCAAAACCGTGACCGACTACCTCAAGGACGCGGAGCTTTTGAAACCGCTCGAAACGTTGAACTTTCACGTGGTCGGGTACGGCTGCACGACCTGTATCGGGAACAGCGGCCCCTTGCCTCCGGAAATCTCCAAGACGATTGAACGGAGCAATCTACTCGCCGTATCTGTTTTGAGCGGGAACCGGAACTTCGAAGGGCGCGTCCATCCGGAAGTCCGTGCTAACTATCTCGCTTCACCGCCGCTGGTCGTCGCTTACGCCCTTGTAGGTCGGATCGACGTCGATCTGACAAAAGAGCCGATCGGAACCGACACAAAAGGCAAGCCGGTCTATCTCCGGGAGATTTGGCCGACACAAAAAGAGGTTCAAGAAGCCATCGGACGTTCCGTCCGCTCGGAGATGTTTCGCAAAAGTTATGAAAGCGTCTTTGAAGGGGACAAAAACTGGCAGTCGATCCCGGCGCCGGCCGGAGATACGTTTCAGTGGGATAAGATATCCACGTACGTCAAACACCCCCCCTACTTCGAGGGCTTCTCACGCACGCCCAAGGCGGTTGAAGACATCGTGGAAGCGCGCGTACTGGCTCTCCTCGGCGATAGTGTCACGACGGATCATATTTCGCCGGCGGGTTCGATCCAGCCGAACAGCCCGGCGGGTCTATATCTTAGGACGCAAGGCGTTGACGTGAAGGACTTCAATTCCTACGGCTCGCGGCGGGGAAATCATGAAGTCATGATGCGGGGAACGTTCGCCAATGTCCGCTTGCGGAACCGGCTGGTTCCCGGCGTGGAGGGGGGCATGACGTTCCACCTGCCTGATAAGACCCAGATGTCGATCTATGACGCCGCGATGAAGTATCAAGCCGAGAACGTTCCGCTGATCATCTTGGCCGGAAAGGAATACGGCTCGGGATCCTCCCGCGACTGGGCGGCGAAAGGTGTGGCACTTCTGGGTGTGAAAGCGGTCATCGCCGAGAGTTTCGAACGAATTCACCGAAGCAATCTGATTGGAATGGGCGTCCTCCCCCTCGAATTCAAGCCGGGAGAGTCCTTCTCGAAACTTGAACTCACCGGACTTGAGCGTTTCACGGTTGCGGAACTCAAAGAACTCCTCGACCAGAAACATCGGAGTGATCTGGAATTGGCCGTGCACTACAAGAAAGAAAACGGACAGGAGGGGGTGTTCAACACTCGGGTCCGTCTCGACACGCCGCAAGAGGTTGCGTACTACCAGCACGGCGGAATTCTGCCGTTCGTTCTGCGCCAACTCCTGCGAGATTAGCGTTTTGAATTCTTTGATTTTCTGAATGATTCGGAATAACGTTCGGCGTTAAGAACCGTAACCCCTGAGGAGGAGGCAACAACCATGAAGAAATTGATTTTTGTATTGGGAGCGATGGCTCTGCTCTCGCCACCCAGTTACGCGGACACCGGGACAACCACCACAAAGATGTCTGGCGGTGTCGACTTTGCCATGCCGTACGTCCTGAGCGCGGACGGGAACAAAGTCAACGAGCGCGGGAATTTCAACATCGGCGTGGACGGCCGGTATTGGATCACGGAAAACATCAACGCCGGAATGCGCGTGAATTTCGATGTGGAAGAAAGGACGCCCGGCTCACGACAATTCGCCATGGCTCCAGGCGCACAGTATCACTGGATGACGACGGAGCGCTTCAGCCCGTTCGCCCGATTCGATCTGCCCATCCTTCTGCTCAATAAGCCAGAGCAGGATATCGGCGTGTCGCTCGGCGGCGGCGTAGCTTGGAATCTCGGTGACGCCATCGGCGTGCAGAACCTGTTGGTGCGTTATGACTTCGCCTTCAACTGGTTCTTCGGCCTCGGCAATGCCACAAACAACGTAATCGCTCTCGATCTATTCAAGATCGGTTTCGATTACAGGTTCTAAAGAGAACCGTTTTTGAGTTAAAAGGGAGACGGGAAACCGTCTCCCTTTTTTTTATGCCGAAAGAACGTTACCGAGTCGTCGAACACACCGCGGACATCGGAATCGAAGCCTTCGGCCTTACGCTCCCGGAACTCTTCGCGAACGCCGCGTGGGGACTCACCGACACGCTCACGGACGCGGCGGCCGTTCGAGAGTGCGAATCGCGTGAAATCCAAGTTTCCGCCCAGGACCGATCCGAACTCCTCATCGCGTGGCTTTCAGAGCTTCTTTACCTCTTTGACACGGAACGGAAACTCTTTTGCCGATCTGAGATTCTAAACCTCACGACCAACGCACTGCACGCCCGCGTACACGGGGAAACCTTTGATCCCGTCCGCCACGCCATCCGGCACGACGTAAAAGCCGTCACGTACCACGGCATTGAGATTCAAGGCCGACCGGGGTCATGGAAAGCCACGGTCATTTTCGATATATGAATTTAGTGTCTCGAGTCCGACATATCTTGACGGTCGGACGCCGTTGCATCCCCGCTGGCTGTGTTGCTCCTCCTCGGAGTATAGCCTTGCAAGTACACCTTCGTCGTCGCGCCTTGCCATCCGGGCGCAGCGGCGTCCTTTGTTGTCAAGCTATCTCGGACCCGAGACACTAGGTGCCCGAGACTCTTTCCAATCTCCGCGTTGAGCGGATCGACGAATACCGATTCCGGATTCCCAAGCAGGGCGGAATGCGTGTGGATGGAATCGTCTTCGCCGACGACCGCCTCATGCAGTCGCTCCGGCAAGATCAGGCCCTGCAACAGGTGGCCAACGTGGCCCATCTTCCTGGAATTGTAGGGCATTCGTTCGCCATGCCCGACATTCACTGGGGCTATGGATTCCCGATCGGCGGCGTCGCGGCGTTCGATCCAAAAGACGGCGTCGTCTCTCCCGGAGGGGTCGGTTACGACATCAACTGCGGCGTCCGCCTCCTTCGAACGCAGATCACCCGGGAAGAGGTCACACCTCACTTAAAGAGTCTCGTGCACGCTCTGTTCGACAATGTCCCGACCGGTGTCGGAAGCCACCGGCGCGATTTCAAAGTCGGTGACAAGGATTACGTCAAATTGTTGAGCGAGGGTGCCGGGTGGGTGGTGAAGCAAGGGAGAGGCCGAAAGGAAGATCTTCTCCACATCGAAAAATCGGGCTGCATTCCCGGCGCGGATCCCGAGAAAATCAGCGACCGGGCCAAAGAACGGGGCAAGAATCAGCTCGGGTCGCTCGGTTCGGGAAATCATTTTCTCGAGATCCAGTACGTCGCGGATGTTTACGACGAAAAGATCGCGAACGTTCTGGGTCTGTTTCGCAATCAAGTCACGATATCGGTTCACACCGGCTCGCGGGGGTTCGGCTATCAGGTCTGCGACGACTATCTGAAAACGATGCTCCAGGCCGCCCGGAAATACGGAATCGAATTGCCGGACCGGCAGCTCTGTTGCGCGCCGATCAAGTCCGAGGAAGGGCGTTCGTATCTCGCCGCGATGGCGGGCGCCGCGAATTTCGCCTTCGCGAACCGGCAAATGATCACGCATTACGTCCGCGAAACGTTCGAACGTCAGCTGAACAAGGGGCCGAACGAACTTGCGATCGACGTCGTCTACGACGTCTGCCACAACATCGCCACGTTCGAGAAACACCAAGCGAACGGAACCGAAAAAGAACTTTGCGTGCATCGCAAGGGAGCTACCCGCGCGTTTCCACCCCACCATCCGCTGACGCCGGAAGCGTACCAAGAAGTCGGCCAGCCGGTCCTGATACCGGGCGACATGGGCCGGTATTCGTTCGTTCTCGTCGGGACGGAGAAAGCGTTTCAAGAAACCTTCGGCAGCACGTGCCATGGAGCGGGCCGCCTCATGAGCCGAACCCAAGCGAAGAAAATCTCGCGCGGGCGGCCCATCGTCCGAGAAATGGAAGACCAAGGAATTTTCGTCCAGTCGGCCGGCATGGCGACGCTACAGGAAGAGATTCCCGAGGCGTACAAGGATGTCGAAGATGTCGTCCGCGTCGTAGCTGGTGCCGGCTTGAGCCGAAAAGTCGCGCGCTTGAGGCCGATTGGAGTCGTCAAAGGGTAGCCATAGATTTCCTGGTATAATGCCCACATACATGGATCGTGCACTCGCCAAGAGATGGGTCGCAAACTTTGTGGCGGCTCGCCAAAAATCGAGGGAAGTTGTTCGACATAAGAAATTTCCTCCTCATGTACTGATTGCGCAAGCCATCGAACTGTGGAACTTCGTCGCACGCTTACATCCAAAACTTCTTGACGCTGACGCGGATCCGTTGCGAAATCAGGACGTGAAATATGTTCGGAAACAATGGCTGCGCCTAAAAAACTCGAACAAGCGCTCCTCGACCTAACGAAAGCTCTGGAAGAGCTTCGTCCGCCCGGCGTGGTCATCGGCGGAATCGCTGTAATCGCGAGCGGATTCGCTCGGCTGACCCGGGATCTTGATGCAACCTTTTGGTTGAACGGGGACGTGGAAGAAGCCATCGACCACTTCAAAAGACATCGCATCGTTCCCAGGATCAAACATGCCGCTGAATTCGCACGGACGAAGAATGTCCTCTTGATGCAGCATAAGACTACTCATTTTCCCATCGATCTGTCGATCGCTATGCTCCCTTTTGAACAGGGAGTGATCGCCCACCCGCGAAAAATCACATACAAGGGGTTCTCTTTACGGATACCTCATCTCACCGATCTGCTTGTTTACAAACTGGTCGCCCATCGCCCGCAGGATCTCCAGGACGCCGAGGAGCTCTTGAATCTCTCCAGGCAGGACGTCGACGTAAGGCGCGCAAGCAAGACCCTGCGTGAATTTGCGAGGATACTGGAGCGGCCCGAGCTGATTGATGCTTGGAAGAAGATGCTCAAAAGCTTCCGCTGATGCTCCGCCTGTTCGTCGCCGTACTGCTACCCGACTCCCTCAAGCAAGCCATCGCTGAAGCCATCGAACCACTCCGAAAAGATCGAGCAGCACGTCAGGCCGATTGGGGTCGTCAAGGGATAACACAACTTGTATATACAATCGTATTCCAGTAGAATGTCATGAAGAGCCTCCGTTGGAGTCTGTTAAAGAGCGGAAGGCTCAAAAAGGCGCGAGGTGCGTCCTTCGAGGAGATCCTTGAAGCGAAGCTGATTGCGGTGAAACAACACCCGAAGAAGGCACATCAGAACATCATGTTATTTGAATACAAAGGATATATCTGGGTTGTTCCCTACGTTGAGACCACCACCGAGATCTTTTTGAAGACGCTTTATCCGAGCCGGAATTACACAAAGAAATATAAGCGAGGAGAGATCGAATGAGGCGACCTAAATTGACTCGGAACGAAAGTGCGGTTGAGAACGCTTTGCTCAAAGGCGAATACGCGGATGTCATTAGATCTGAAATGGAGGCAATCTCTCGAGCGATTGCGACTCGGAAAAAAGATGCGGTGTTACACATTCGAATCAATAGCCTGGACCTTCGGAACATCAAAGAAAAAGCGAAGCGATTGGGCGTGAAGTATCAGTCGTTTATCGCTGAATTCTTGCATCGCGTTGCCCAAAATTGAAGAAGCGGTTTTCACAGTAACGCCGGAAATTTGATGCTTCGTCTTTTCGTCGCCGTTCTGATTCCGGAAAACGTGAAGCAAGTAATTGCTGCTGCGATCGAACCGCTTCGACAGGAACGGGACACTTCATGCCTTCGATGGTCGCGGCCGGAGCAAATTCATTTCACGCTCAAGTTCCTGGGCGGTGTGCCGGAGAGTCAACTCGATAACATCAAGGCCGCTCTCCAGAAACAATTGCGAGAAGCGACCGGCTTCACGCTTCAACCCAACGGCGTTGGATCATTTGGGAACCGTCGTTTTGTGCGAGCGGTTTGGGTTGGTCTCGACGGCGAAGCCGCCAAACTTGTTGAACTCGCCGAAAACATCGAACAAGCACTCAATCCATTGGGCTATCCAAGAGAAAAGAAATGCTTTGCACCCCACCTCACGATCGCCCGCGTCCAACGAGATGCCAATATCAAACAACACGACGCACTACGAAGTGTCCTTGAGCAATTCACTCCACCCAAATTGCCTGCGTTCACGGTCGATCGCGTGTCATTGATGCAATCGACATTAAATCCCAAGGGATCGATATACGAAGAGATTGCCAAATTTCCGCTCAAAATTTGAATTGAACCCCCGCATATCCGCCGTCGGGCATCACGGAAACTACTGGCTGCAAGGACTGCAGAAGAGAAGCTTTTTGCCGAATACGATCGTTATGTTTTTTCACACCGCCGATACCACCGACTCCATCCCAAACCAGCGTCGCAAAATAGGGAATCCCCGTGACGAGCATCAAGTCTGTTGTGCTCACTTCGCAGCGACTTTCCCCAATGACACAATCGCCCCCGGAGGCTGCATGGGCAATCAACAAGTAAAATGGAATGGCAAAGGGCATCCCCAATAAGAAACTTGCGATACCTTGTCCGGGCTTGTCCGCATAAAACAATGCATCTCCGGGAATAGGGTCGAGTGCCAAAATCCACCCGACCGTCTCTGATTTTAATTTTGACGTGCTTTCTTCGGCCAAGGCCACGCTCGGAAGAGAAACAAGGCTCGTTAACATTGCGAGGATGGCCAGATGAGACCTAAAGTTTTTCATACGTTCCTCCACGTTAAAACGCCTTTCCAAAACTGAGCAATGGAATGCCCAGCGGCGCGACCGAATAAAAATCGCCCGCTCCGGGGAAGATCGGAGCGATGAAACCGACCTCGCCGAACCATCCGCCGTCGCTGAAGAACCGGAGCGAATAAAGAATGGCCCACACTTTCCCGAACGAGCTTTCGCCATGAAGTTTGTTCATCGATATCGCTTCCAGATTGAACTTCGCATGCTCTGAAATTTGAGCACTCGCTCCCAAGGTGGGAAACAAACCTACATGGCTCTTATTGTTGAATTGGGCTCCGTATGTCAGTACTGAAACGTTTAAGGAATAGCGCGCATCCCCGTACGTGATGATCGGTCCGCCGCCGTAATACAAAAGGGAGTGGTCATTGTTTGAGGCAATAACGCTGAATCCGCCCAATTGAGCGGTCACACCCGCATGAAGTTTGTCGGCGATGGGCGTCACCGCTCGTAGCACCGGACCTCCCCCGAACACTCCGAACGGCGGAATAAGTTGGACTCCAACGCTGATGTTTTCGTTTGGGGCGTAATCCACTTCCCAGAAGCCTAAATCCATCACCGTCAACCGGACTTCTTTCGGTCGGTTGGGAAGGGCGTTGGGGCCGTAAATGACGCGCGTGGCCGCCGGG
>DATDPG010000024.1 GCA_035292885.1 Bdellovibrionota bacterium
ATCGACTGATCGACGAGATGGGCGGGACGGATGTCGTCATCGTGGACCGAAATGTCGACGTCCATGTTTCGTCTCTTCGCAAAAAATTGAAGGACTATGGCGACTCTATCCTCACCGTACGCGGCGTCGGCTACCGTTTTCGAGATTGATGCTGATTCCCAAATTCACGCGCGGATTGATCGGTCTGTCAGCCCTCCTGGCGTTCTTGGTTCCGCTGTCTCTGGGACTCTACTTTGAACGGAGTGAACGAATCCACGTGCGGCAGGAAATCGAGGCCCGAATTCGAGAAAACGCCGTTCTCTTGGCCCCTCATTTGGAGCTTGAGGCGACCACTTTATCGCGCCCGCGCCTTCTAAGTTCGGTTCAAGATCTCGGCCGCGAAACGGGCTCCCGAATAACGCTTATCGCCGCAGACGGGGCGGTCTTGGCTGATTCGGACGCCGATCCCGCCACGATGGAAAATCATCGGGATCGTCCCGAGGTCTTGCAGGCGCTTGCGCAGGGAACCGGAATGTCAATCCGCCGAAGCGGTACTCTCGGCGTGAAAATGATTTACTTCGCTTATCGAATCGACACGGCTTCCGAAACCCGGCCCGTCTTGCGTTTATCCGTTTCCACAAAGCGGATCGAGGAACGTTTGCGCCCGATCAGAGTTCGAGCAATGCAGGCTTCGCTGGCTGGCGCGTTACTGAGCATGTTTACCGTTCTCTTCTGGAGTCGCCGCCGTGCCCGCCAACTGAAAGAGTTGAAAGCAACAGCCATTCGGGCCGTTTCGGGCGAAACGAGCGTCGGCGTAAGCCGTCTCGCCAACGATGAGATCGAAGACTTAAGTCGGACGATCCGTCACCTGGCGGAAACCCTCACCCGCCAAATGGAAACCAATCGCACGGAAGCCGAAAAGCTTTCTCCCATGCTCGCGGCCATGGAGGAAGGAATTCTGGCGATCGATCCAGACCACCGAGTCTTGTTTTGCAACGACGTGGCTCGCCGATATCTTTCTGTTTCCGGAGAATGCGTCGGTAGACCTATCGAAGAAATTGCGCGTGTGTCCGAAATCATGGATGCCATGAACAGGGCGCGCGAAACGTGGGCCAACGTGAAAAAAGAGATATCCATCTTCCAGAATGACGGGGAAAGCCGAGTGGAGATACATGCGGTTCCATTCGGCGCTCCCGGGGACGCACGCGTCCTCCTAATTCTTCATGACGTCACGGAAATTCGAAAGCAGGCCCAAGTTCGCCAAGATTTTGTGGCGAACGCTTCACACGAACTGAAGACTCCGCTCACGGCGATTAAAGGCTATGTCGATACGCTCTTGGAGGGCGCCGACCAAGACGGTAAGACTCGCAAACGATTCTTGAACCAATTAGCCCAAAACGTGGATCGTCTAGTCACGCTCACCGAGGATTTACTCAGCCTATCCCGCATCGAATCGCGGCGCGGGCCCGCGGACTCTTTCATCGTGGACTTGGGTCAAGCGGCCGAGGAGGCCGTAAAGCATTACCTTCCCGCCGCGAAGAAAAAGCGGCTCACACTCGCAATCGACCGAAAGAGTTCCGCCATGGTGCGAGGCGAAGCCCATGCCCTTCGGGAAATCTGCGACAACCTGATCGACAATGCGGTCAAATATACCGCTTCCGGTGAAATCCGCGTTTCCGTGAAGGCCGAGACCGATTTTGTGAAGCTATCCGTCAGCGACACGGGGATCGGCATCCCCCAAGAACACCTGCCAAGGATTTTCGAACGCTTTTATCGCGTCGACCGTGCGCGATCGATCGCCGCCGGGGGCACTGGCCTCGGTCTCGCCATCGTCAAACACCTCGTGCAGGAATTAAATGGTTCCATTAAGGTTTTCAGTCAGGTGGGAAAGGGAAGTTGCTTCTCCGTGACCCTGCCGATAACGGAACCCGGTTCTTAACCAAAGTTTAACAATGCCTTTATGAGACGTTGACAAACCTTTCGTACGGTCCGCAGCATATCAAAAACCCTAAACCGCCTTACAGGAGGAAATTGTCCATGAATAGAACAGAGGTCACGAAGGCTATTGCTGCCTTGTTGTTCGGTTACGCCCTCGCTTCACCCGCTTGGGCGCAGGAAGAACAGAAACCGGAAGCCGCGGCTCCGGCACCGAAGGTTTCCGACATCGTAGGGTACGACAAGGGATTCTACATTCAATCCGCGGATGGGAAGTTCAAGCTCGTTACGGGCGGTTACATTCAGGGAGCCTTTAACGGCCAGATCGCCGAAAGCGGATCCGAGACCGACACGTTCCGCATTCGCCGCGCACGGCTGAAATGGTACGGACATCTGTTCAGCAAGAACGTCCAGTATCAGGCGGAGTACGATTTTTCGAGCAGCAAGAATCTGAGCACCTATCTTCAGCTCGTTCACTCCGATCCGTTCAAAGTTCGCGTCGGGCAATGGAAAGTGCCGTTCAACCTCGAGGGAATCGCATCCGGTTCGGTGCAGCAGTTCGTGGATCGTTCGATCGCGCATTCCTTCTTCGGCGTTCCTGACGAACGCGAGATCGGATTCGGATTCAACGGGACGCTGATGGATAAATGGCTGGAATACGAAGTCGCGGCGATGAACGGGGAAGGGATCAACACGCTGAACCAGAACAATGAATTCCGATATGTCGGTCGGTTGGTTGCCAACTTAAAGGGCCACCATGGCCTCGAATTCTGCGACACGAAGAACAGCGACGAGCCCAATGTCGCATTCGCCGTCGCGGGAATGTACAACGATACGCTCGACCCATCTACGGGCACACCCCCCACCGACGAAATGAAAGTGACGTCGATCACGGCCGATCTGAGCGCGAAATTTCGCGGTTTCGGCGCACACGGCGCTTTCTATTACATGAACACAAAACCCGATGCCGGCGGCAGCACCCACGACAAGGGGTTCCTGGCTCAAGGCGGTTATTTCGTCATGCCGGAGAAGCTGGAGTTAGGCGCTCGAATCGCCCGCGTATTTGTTGACGGCGGGGGCGATACGGGGGAGTACACGCTAGGTCTGAATTATTACATGTTCAAAGCTCATCACGTGAAGTTCCAGTTTGACTACAGCGCGCTGACGACCGAGGACGGCGTAGCGGCCGGCGATGATCGTTTGGACCATCGGGTACGCGCGCAACTGCAAGTAAAGATCTAATGAAAGGTATGGAGGATACAAATATGAAACGAATAGTATGGACTTTAACGGCCGCGCTTTCGCTGGTTACGGTTGTTCAAGCCGCCGAAACGAAGGGTACGGGCAAATCGTTGACCGGAACCATTAAAGTCGACGGTTCAAGCACAGTGTTCCCGGTCACGGAGGCGATGGCGGAGGAATTTCAAAAGAGCCATCCGAACGTCCGGGTGACGGTGGGAATTTCCGGCACCGGCGGAGGGTTCAAGAAATTCACGGCCGGGGAGACGGATATTTCCGATGCTTCGCGACCCATCAAGGATGCCGAACGCGAGACGGCCACGAGGAACGGAATCGAGTACGTCGAGCTTCCTGTGGCATACGACGGCCTTTCCGTCATGGTCAATCCGAAGAACACGTTCGTGGCGTCGTTGACGGTCGAGGAGCTCAAGCGGATCTGGCAGCCGGAAAGCACGGTCAAAATGTGGAGCGATGTTCGCCCCGCCTGGCCGAAGCGCGCCATTAAGCTGTACGGTCCCGGAACCGATTCGGGCACGTTCGACTACTTCACCGAGGAGATCGTCGGAAAGGCCAAGTCCTCGCGCGCGGATTTCACGGCGAGTGAAGATGACAACGTTTTGGTGAAGGGTATCGAAGGCGATCCGGGCGCGTTGGGTTATTTTGGGTACGCCTATTACGTTGAGAACAAGGACAAGCTGAAGCTGGTCGCGATCGACGGCGGTAAGGGCCCCGTTCTTCCAACGGAAGCAACGATCGAGGAAGGAACGTACGCGCCGCTTTCCCGACCGATCTTTATCTACGTCAACAAGAAGGCGGCGACCCGACCGGAAGTGGAGGCCTTTGTTAACTTTTATCTGAAAGAGTCTTCCAAACTGGTTCCGCAAGTCGGCTACGTTGCTCTGAAGAAAACGGTCTACGAGGCGGCCGTTACCCGTTTCCAGAAACGGATGCTCGGTACCGTGTTCGGCCTTCCGACACGCACGTCGTTTGCGCGCTTGGAGGATCTTCTGGCCTCCAAGGGCCAATAGTTCGTCAGCCGGGGCGACAGCTCATT